>CAZJZA010000205.1:0-3276 GCA_964550355.1 uncultured Halobacteriales archaeon | reverse complement strand
GAACCCGACTGAGAAAAAGCGTTCTCGATCGGCTGATTTCTTCGCTTACACAAACCGAAAAGGAAGTTCCGCGTTCAGTCGTCAGCCGGTGCCGCCGTGGGCGAGGGTTCCGCGCCAGACAGGGAAATCAGCCGGTAAACCGCCACCGCCCCGAGCACGAGAATCGCGACGGCGATCAAGATCGCGCGCGTATTCGGTCCCACGAGTGGGGACGCCGTGATTTCCGCCGCTTCAGGAACCGCGGCCTGTGTAAGGGCGTAGCCCGAGGATTCGCCTTCCGCGTAGGCGATCATTGCGCTCATCGACCCACCGACGGTGTTGAGGGTTCCGATGATCGGCAATGCGATCACGACGAGCGCGCCGATCACGATCATTCCAGTCCGTTCGACAGCCGTGATGTGTTCTTGTGTCATGTGTTTTCCTCCGTTATCCCAGTATGGCTTTAGCCACCGGATGCTGGGCCCAGTTCATCTCTTCGAGGTACTGATCGACACCCCAGATGCGACCGGCACCGAAGACGCCGATCGTGGCGAATAGCACGAAGGCCATCAGGTCGCTGCTGACCATGCCGTGGCTCCAGCTGGCGTTCACGAAGTAGAAGAAGAACATCAGAAAGCCACCGAAGAAGGCGGCGAGCCTGGTGAACGCTCCGATCAGGATCCCGAGACCGATGAGGAACTCTGCCCACGGAATCATGAAGTTCGTAAATGCGATGCCAGCCGAATTGTTGAACAGTGCCAGAGCGCCTTCGAGGATCGTCCCCTGTGAGGCAAACTGAATAAACCAGCCTGCATCGAAGGCAGAGCCCAGCACGTATGTCTCCCATACCTTGGTCAAACCGGCGTGGAACATCCAGTAGCCGGTGATTACGCGAAGGATGAATAGCCAGTACGCCGCCCAGGTGCCATTGAAGTCCAGGGAAAGGTCGCCCCCTGGCAAATGTGCCTGTATTGTTTGGGTCATTGTCGGATGCTGCAATTTGTTTTAGGACACCCTAAATGTAAAGTGGTTCTCCCGTTCTCAATATTTAGTAATGCCCACAAGGCGGTTTCCACGGGCAAAGTGGCCAAAATACGGACCCGTATTTGTTGGTTATCTAAGGACAGGACGAGCAAAGTCCCAACTGTCGACCCGGCACCGAATCGACGGATTCGCGAAGAGAGGCGGAATCACTTTGGTATCTGGACGGGTAGAACGGCACATGTCAGAGTCCGAGGGGGCCGGCTGGCCGATCGATCCGGACGGGGACGAGGGAAGCAACGGCATGCGACGATTCGACATGGCCATACTCTCGAAATTCGAGCCGAAAGAAGCCTTTCCACTGACAGCCGGGACATTCCTCGAGCGACACGGAACAAAACCAGTACGGATCAACCACCAGCAGGTGAAAAGCGTCGCCGAAATTTTCGAGCATCTCTCCGTCGATTCCTTTGAGACGAAAACCGAGTTCCACCACGCGGTCGGCGACGCAATTCGGGCCGGTGACCTGTGGGACTATCACGGAGAGAACTGACTGGAGGAATCTTCATCCCTCGATTTCTCGCTCGACTTTTTCCTGGAGGAGGTCGATCGCCGTTCGATTCGCGCCTTCTGGAATGATGAGGTCGGCCCGTTTCTTGGTCGGCTCGACGAACTGGTCGTGCATCGGCTTGACCGTCGAGAGATACTGATCGATGACTCCTTCGAGGTCCCTCCCACGCTCGACGACGTCGCGTCTGATCCGCCGGATGATACGAACGTCGGCATCAGTTTCGACGTACACCTTGAGATCGAGCAGGTCGTTCACCGCCCCGTCGTACAAGGCCAGGATTCCTTCGAGTACGATTACCGCCGACGGTTCGACGGTTACCGGCTCCGCTTCTCGGAGGTGTCGTTCGAAGTCATACTGGGGCATCTCGATTGACTCGCCCGACAAGAGCGTTTCCAGTTGCTCGCGAAGCAAGTCCCACTCGAACGCCGAGGGATGGTCGTAGTTGACCGCCTGGCGTTCGCTAAATTCGAGTTCGGAGAGATCTTCGTAGTAGTTATCGAGGGGAATTATCGTCACGGCCTCCCCGACGTTCTCGGTGAGTTCGCGGGCGACCGTCGTCTTGCCAGCTCCGGTCCCGCCGGCAATGCCGATCGCGTACGGTGCCCGGTCCATTGAGTGAGATGGTGGCTCACTCCAAGTTGAATCCCTCGAATTCCGTGCGGCCTAATTTGTATGCTAGTCCGTCTCACCCCATAAGGCTACCGGGGATACCTTTTAGAGCGAATCGGTGGTACATCATAGTATGAACACACTCCCCGTCAGGGATCTCCTCTCACGGGATTTTGTCGGGGTGAGCGAGTCCGATGCGGTACTCGGAGCAGCCGCCCTCATGCGCAAGGAAGGGGAGACGGCTGCAGTCGTCCTTCGGGGTCAGGACGCGGCGGGGATTATCACGGCGAGTGATGTTCTCGATCATCTCGTCGATGGCGGCGACATCGAATCGACACCCGTCTCGGACGTCATGAACCGGGAGCCACCGGTCGTCACTCCCGAGACGACCATCGAAGAGACGACCAGGCACCTGGTCGGGACCGGAATCAGTCACGTGTTGGTTGCCGACGGTGCTGAAATCCTCGGGGTACTCGACGCCAGGGATCTCGCGGCGGCCAAACACACGGGACAAGGAGAGTCAGAACCACAGGGAGTTACCTCCGCAGCGACCGCGGAAAGTCGGGACACCACTAGTGAGGACCGCTACTCCAATCAGAGTATCTGTGAAGGATGTGGCTCGTTCTCACAGGACCTGGTAAACGTGGACGGTCAACTCCTCTGTCCCGACTGTCGGACGGTGTAGCTCGGACGAACACAGAAACGCATTTGGACCCCGCCACGAACCGTTGGGATACATGGCGATACGGACCCTGGATGACCTCCCCCTCGAAGGGACCTCGGTCGGCGTTCGGGTCGATATCAACAGCCCGCTCGCGGACGACGGCGGCCTGGCCGACGACGCCCGGCTCAGAGCCCACGTCGATACCCTCTCTGAACTTCTCGAACGAGGCGGCCGCGTGACCGTGCTCGCCCACCAGGGACGGCCCGGTGGGAGCGAATTTGAGCCTCTCGAGGCGCATGCTACGCGTTTCGACGAATTGCTTGACGCACCGGTCATGTACACCGACGCGACGAGTTCGGCGGGCGCCCGCGAAGCCATCGATGATCTGAAACCTGGACAGGCGCTCCTCCTCGAAAATACGCGATTTTACAGCGAGGAGTACATGGAATTCGAGCCCGAGCGCGCCGCCTCG
>CAZJZA010000204.1:0-3298 GCA_964550355.1 uncultured Halobacteriales archaeon | reverse complement strand
CTCGTAGAACAGTCCGGGACCATCGCCAGTCGTCCAGGCGAGGCCGGCCGAGGTGACCCCCGGCCCTGTCACCGTCGATTCGGCCTGGACGACCGTGAGGCGATGCCCTGCTGGGCCGAGATCTGGGGCGGTATCGGCGCGGACGACAGCCGCGTCGGCCGGGACGATCGAGGAGACGCTCACGAGGTTGTAATTGTGGACGTTGGCGGCGGCCAGGGCTGCGTCGTACGCCGCGGTCTCCGTCGGCCCGCGTCCCGTGCCCCAGACGACCCTGATCTCCCCCATTTTCTCGGCAAAGGGGAGTCCCGAATTAATCCATGTCGGTTCGAAAACGGGCCGCGAGTGGACTCGAAAGCGGGCCGGGGGTGGACTCGAAAACGGAGCGCGGGTCGACTCGAAAACGGGGCCTGGGTCGGCTCGAAAACGGAGTCGCTTTCGAGGTTACTGAATGTACGCCGTATAGGGTGCGGTGTCCCCGTCTGCGGCTTTCTCGAGTTTCTCCACGGCCTCCCGGAAGTCGGCCATCGTGACCGTCTCGCGGTGGTCACGGATGGCAAACATCCCCGCCTCGGTCGTGAGACTCTCGAGTTGGGCCCCGTTGAACCCCTCCGTGTCGCGGGCAAGACTCTCGAAGTCGACGGCCTCGGCGAGGTTCATCGCCTCTGTGTGTATCCGTAAGATCTCCGCTCGCGCCTCCCGGTCCGGATCCGGAACCTCGATGAGGCGGTCGAACCGGCCGGGTCGCAAGATGGCCCGATCGAGCATGTCAAAACGGTTCGTCGCCGCCATCAGGCGCACCTCCCCGCGGTCCTCGAAGCCATCCATCTCCGAGAGCAGTTGCATCATCGTGCGCTGGACTTCTGCGTCCCCGGAGGTCTTCGAATCGGTCCGTTTCGAGGCCACGGCGTCGATCTCGTCGATGAAGATGATCGAAGGTTCCCGCTCTGCCGCCAACTCGAAGAGGTCCCGGACCATCCGGGAGCCCTCCCCAATGAATTTTCGGACCAGTTCGGAACCGGCCATTTTGATGAACGTCGCGTCGGTCTGGTTGGCCACCGCCTTCGCGAGCATCGTCTTCCCGGTCCCGGGTGGCCCGTGAAGCAGCACGCCGCTCGGGGGCTCGACGCCGACTTTCTCGAACCGCTCCGGCTGGGTCAGGGGGTCTTCGACAGCCTCCTGCACTTCGCGGAGTTCCGCTTCCAGACCCCCGATGTCCTCGTAGGTCACGTCAGGGGACTCCTGGATCTCCATCGCCTGCGCCCGGGCGTCGGTCTCGTCGTCTAAGATGTCCTGAATGGCAAACGAGTCGTTGATGGCGACCCGGTCGCCCATTTCGAGGACCTCATCGATTTCGTTCGAGACCTCCGTGAGCACCTCCTGGTTGTTCCCGTGCTGTTTGACGATAACCTCCGCTGTGTCGGTGCGGTCCTCGACCGTCGCGAGATACAAAGAGGCCGTCTTGAGCGTCTCGTTCTCGCGCTGGAGGGTGTCGACTTTCCCCTGAAGATTCTCCCGCCGGTTCGTGACGTGGGCGAGCTGGGAGTCGAGTTGACGGTTGACCGAGAGAATATCTGCGAAATGGGATTTCAGTGCCTGTAGGCGTTCTCGAGGTGGTGATTCCGGGTCCAGATCGAGGGTAGGTCGATCCGGAAGAGACGGGCTCCGAGACATCGTTTGCCGATTGTAGGGTCCGGATAATCAAGTCCCTTTGGGTCGGGGACGTCCCCGGATCGTGGCTCGACCGGAGCCAACCGGGAGTCTGCCAGGAACCGGTCTCGTCTCGACCGGAAACGACTGAGAACCGATCAGGGACCAATCTCGTCGTCACCAGAGTCGGGGACCTGTTGGGGCGGGTCGTTTGATCCGGCCCCCTGGTCGGTCTCCGCATCGGCTGGCGGGGAATCTGGGACCTGAAAGACGTCGGCGACGGTTCGGAGTGTCTCGTAGTCCTCCGAGACCGCTGCCTCCTTGATCGACTGGGTCGGCGTCGAGAGCAATTTATTGATCAGGGCCGAACCCATCTCCTCGAGGATCTCCTGTTCGTGAGCCGTCAGCCCGCCATTTTGTTCCAGCCGGTTTACCGCCCGCGTCACCTCCGCACGCCGGAGTTCCTCGGCCCGTTCGTAAATCGAGGAAAGCATCGACTCGGCCTCCCGCTTTTTCAGGTCGCGTTCGAGGGCCTCGATCTCCGCTGCCACGATCGCCTCGGCCGCTGCTGCTGCTTCACTGCGTCGGGCCATCGCGCTGTCCACGATCGTGCCGATGTCGTCGATGTCGAAGACCGTCACCGAGTCGAGATTCGTTACCGACGGGTCGATATCCGGCGGATTCGCCAGGTCCAGAGCAATCACGTCGATCCCCTCGAAGGTCGCCGCATCGAGAATCGGGTGTGGGGCATCCGTGGCGGTGACGACCAGATCGACGTACTGGAGGCGGGAGTGAACAGCCTCAAAACAGATCGGCGTGCCGTCGACCCGCTCGGCCAGGTCTTTGGCCGAGTCGTACGTCCGATTTGTGACCAGCAGGTCCATCCCGCGGTCGGCGAGTGGGGAGGCGACCAGTTTTCCCATCTCGCCGGCCCCGATGACGATGGCCCGGCTCTCCGCGATATCTTCGAGTTGACGACTAGCCAGTTCGGCCGCTGCGGTTCCCATCGAGGAGTTGCCCTCGTTGATCCCCGTCTCGGATCTGACTCGCTTGCCGGCCCGAATCGCCTTCTCGACGACGGAACCGAGGGTACCATCGAGGAACGAGATCGCCGATTCCTGGGCGTCTGCGACCTGCCCGAGGATCTCGTCTTCCCCGACGACCATGCTCTCCAGGCCAGCGGCGACCCGAAAGAGATGACGAGCGGCGTTCGGGCCGTCAAAGCGCTGGACCGTGTCCGCTGGCATGTCCACGTCGTCGAGGGCCGCCTCTCGGGCTCGTGTCGAACCAGTCACGTAATACTCGGCCCGATTGCACGTGTGAAGAACGAAGGCTTCGCGTGCTCCAGATGCCGTGAGACGATCGAGGAGCGAGTCCGTCGAGCGCTCGGTCAACTGACTGATCTGGTCGACGGAGGCCCGCTTGTGCGAAACGACCAACGCAGACAATTCGTTCATCGGTACCTGTGTATCTAGGCACTATTCGCCCGACAGGATATAAATTCGCGGCTCTCGGGATCGGGAGGCGGGGTCGACCACTCGGGAACTGGGCTTTTATCCGCTCGTCCCCTACGCCGGGTAGAGATGGCTCACGGACATCCGGGCGGCACACCTGGCGGCACGGGCGGGGGTCCACCGGGGCGAAACTACGA
>CAZJZA010000203.1:0-3360 GCA_964550355.1 uncultured Halobacteriales archaeon | reverse complement strand
AGCCCATCGATCACGCCTGGTTGAGCAATTCCGGGACGGAGGCCAACGAGGCGGCGATCAAGTTCGCGCGCCACGCGACCGGGCGCTCGAAGATCGTCGCGATGAAAAACGGGTTCCATGGCCGGACACTCGGGTCTTTGGCCGCCACCTGGAAGCCGAAATACCGCGAGGGATTCGGACCCGTCGCCGGCGGGTTCGAGTTCGTCGGTTACGAAGAGGAGGACGAACTCCACGAGGCAGTCGATACGGAGACGGCAGCGGTGATCATGGAGCCGATTCAGGGAGAAGGGGGAATCAATCCCGCAAGTGACTCCTTCCTCCAAGCCGCCCGGGAGAGAACCGAATCCGTCGGCGCGGCCCTGATTTTCGACGAAATCCAGACCGGAATCGGACGCACCGGTAGCATGTGGGCCGCAGACCAGTCCGACGTGACCCCGGACATCACCACGGCTGCGAAGGGCCTCGCAAACGGTCTCCCACTCGGCGCGACGCTCGTCCGAGAGTGGATCGCCGACGATGCGGGAAACCACGGCTCGACATTCAGCGGCGGGCCAGCCATCGCGGCCGCCGGCAAGGCGACCCTGGAAACGGTTCAGGCAGAGGCGCTCCCGGCCCACGCCGGAACACTCGGTGAGCAGTTTCAGGCCAACCTGGAGGCAGAATTGGGCGATGCCGTCCGGGAGGTGCGTGGTGAAGGCCTCATGATCGGGGTCCAGGTCAAACGCGGTGCCAATCGGGTCGTCCGGGACCTCGCCATGGAGCACCAGATCCTCGCACTCCCGGCGGGGCGCACGGTGGTCCGGTTCCTGCCGCCGCTCATTATCGACGAATCGGACGTCGAGCGGACCGTCGAGGCGATGAGCGACGTCATAGACGAGGTGTGAAATGAGCGAAATCTCGACCGCAGACGCCCGTTCCCTGCTCCGAGAGATCGTCGAGGTCCCCTCTGTCTCGGGCTCGGAAGCCGAGTGTGCAAGCCGGCTCGAAGCGTTTTTCGAAGCCCACGACCGGGAGGTCTGGATCGACGAGGTCGGGAACGTCCGGGCACCAGCCGACGATTCCGTCCTGTTGACTTCCCACGTCGACACTGTTCCGGGTTCGGTTCCGGTCCGGGTCGAGGACGATGTCCTCTGGGGCCGCGGCAGCGTCGACGCGAAGGGGCCCCTCGTGGCAATGGCCGTCGCGGCGGTCCAAGCTGGGGTAAGCTTCGTCGGCGTCGTCGAGGAGGAAACGACTTCCGCGGGCGCGAGGTACCTCGTCGAGGATCGGGACGAGCCTGATGCGGTAATCAACGGCGAACCATCAGGCTGGGACGCGATCACGGTCGGCTACCGGGGTATGCTCCGGGGCAAGTACTCGGTCAGCACGGAAGTCGGGCACACCTCGCGTCCCGAACCGAATGCCATCCAGCAGGCGATCTCGTGGTGGCAAGCGGTGGAGGCAGAATTCGAGGGGGACACCGAGACGATCTTCGAGCAGGTGACCCCGAAGCCGGTCGCGATGGAAGGCGGCACGAGCGCGGACGGGTTCGACTTCGAGGCGTGGGTGGACGCCCAGCTTCGGGTTCCGCCAGGGGAGTCTACCGACTCGGTCGCGGCGACTGTCGAGACACTGGGGCAGGGGTCGATCGAGTGGATCGACGCGATCGAACCGGTCATGGAAAGTCCCCGGAACCGGGTCGCGACGGCGCTTCGTCGCGGAATCCGCCAACTCGACGGCGATCCAGCCCACCTCCGGAAGACCGGAACGAGTGACATGAACATCTACGCGCAGGCCTGGGCCGTTCCGATGGCGACCTACGGGCCGGGTGACTCCTCGCTCGATCATACGCCAAATGAACACCTCGAACTCGAGGCCTTCGACCGTGCCGTTGACGTGTTGACGGCGGCCGCACGGTCGCTCTGAGTGGCAGTTCGATCGGTGTCAGCGGGCTCGAACGGTGAGCCGACTCCACGCGAGCGGTGAAGACCAAAACGCTGATAGCCGCGTTTTCCCACTCCACGACTAATGGAATTTCCGAGCACACGGATCGAGCGACTCTGGACGGCCGGGGTCGCGGCGATCCTGACAATTCTCGTCGGTGGGTCGATCCTCTTTCCGAATTTCGTGTACGCTCGCTTTGTCTGGCAGTACTTCTGGGGACCGGTCGTCGCTGACGCTCACGGCGCTGCAGCGACGGCCTGGAACGGCGGGGAGCAGCTATTCTTCGATTCGGTCGCGGCGGCGGCCACTGCCCCGGGCCCGATTGCCTATCCGGGATACACCGTCGTCTCAGAAATTGGCTATGCGGTTACGCTTCTGATCGCGTTGGGCGGGGTCGTCTTTCTTCTGGACCGCCTCGATTTCGAAGTCCGGCCGAGCCTGATCTACCCGCTTTTCCCGTTCATGCTCTTTGGCGGTGCACTCCGCGTACTCGAAGACGCCCAGAACACCCTCGCCGGCACCAACGAAATCCTCATTCCGTTTCCCTGGAACGCGCTTTTGATCAGTCCGATCATCTATTTCACCGTCTTCTTCCTCGCACTCGGGTCGTTGCTGGCAGGCCTCTGGCTCCGTGATGAGGGCTATTTCCAGTCCGTTTACTGGCCGATCGCCCTCATCGGGTCCGGACTACTTGGCCTCACGGTGCTCGCTTTAATCTGGCTCTCCGCGACGACGACCGACGTCGAGTTCCACCCGAGTTTCACGATCCTCACGATCGGTGGCTCGACGCTCATCGCCGGGGTCGGCTGGTGGGCGATTCGCCGCTATGTCCCACAGGTGGCCAGTGGAACGCCCATCCTCGGCGGCCTGATTTTGTGGGCCCACTCGGTCGACGGGTTGTCGAACGTCCTCGCCATCGACTGGGGTGCCGAACTCGGACTCGTCTCCGACCTGGTTCCAAAACACCCGGTCAACCGGGCGGTCATCGAGATCACGGTGAGTCTGGTTCCCGAGAGCATCACCGCGGTCATCGGGGTCGCCTGGGGCTTTCTGCTACTCAAAATCGCCGCCGCATTGATCGTCACCGGGCTTTTCGATAAACAGATGATCGAGGAAAGTCCTCGATTCAGCACACTTCTCCTGATCGCCGTCGTCGCCGTCGGACTCGGGCCGGGAACGCGGGACATGCTTCGGGCGACCTTCGGCGTTTGATCGGCCGATCTGCTACGGATACGGATGGAATTCCCGGTCGAGTCGAGGTTCGAAGCCCAGGTCCCCGGGCACCGTCCGGGCCCGGTCGCCGAAAATCGGGTCGTTCACGAAAAGCGGCTGGGCCGTCGGCGAGAGGACGCGGACGGCGGTGGAGCCCAGTCGGTCGACGTCCCGAGGCGTCACTGGCGCCGCGAAGGCAGAGGGGGTGGCTTCGGGCATCCGTTC
>CAZJZA010000202.1:0-3365 GCA_964550355.1 uncultured Halobacteriales archaeon | reverse complement strand
GATCACCGCCGTTCGACCCATCGCGAAGACCGCAATCGACGAATACGAGCACGCAGACGAACTCCGATCGCGGCTGCTTGTAAAACAACGCGGGATGCTCGTGGCTGGTGCCCCAGGGGCCGGAAAGTCGACGTTCGCCCAGGCGATCGCGGAGTTCCTCGTCGATAATGACAACGCCGTCAAAACCATGGAGCGCCCGCGCGACCTCCAGGTCGGTCCGGAAATCACCCAGTACACGGCCCTGGGTGGTGACATGGCCGCGACGGCCGATTCGCTCTTGATGGTCCGGCCGGACTACACCATCTACGACGAGGTCCGAAAGACCGAGGACTTCGAGGTCTTTGCCGACATGCGTCTCTCGGGTGTGGGGATGGTCGGCGTCGTCCACGCCACCCGGGCCATCGACGCCCTCCAGCGGCTTGTCGGCCGGGTCGAACTCGGCATGATCCCGCAGGTCGTCGACACCGTGGTCTTCATCGAGGCGGGAGCCGTTGAAACGGTCTACGACGTGAAAACCGAGGTCAAGGTGCCCCAGGGACTGATGGAGGAGGACCTCGCGCGACCGGTCATCGTCATCTCCGACTTCGATACCGGCACGCCGGCTTACGAGATCTACACCTTCAACCGGCAGGTCGTTACCGTCCCACTCGAAAGTATGGAAAGTCCGGAGTCGGGTGTCGACAAACTCGCAGAGTCGGAAATCAAACGTGAAGTCAGATCCACCGCCAAGGGCCCGGTCGAGGTCGACGTCCAGGGGCCGAACACGGCGATCGTCTACGTCGATAGCGAGGACATCTCCCACGTCATCGGCCGGGAGGGCGAACGCATCAGGCAGATCGAGGACCAGCTCGGAGTCGACATCGACGTGCGGACCCTCGCTGACCGACCAGTGGAGGAGAAAAGCGGATCGACGGAGCCCGAGCGGGGCGAAATCGTCACCCCCGAAATCACGACCCAGCACATCATCGTGCCGGTGGAAGACAGCCGAGCCGGCGAGACCGTCGAAGTAGAAGCGGATGGGGAGTACCTGTTCACGGCCACGGTCGGCCGTGGTGGCGAGATTCAGGTTTCGCGGGGAAGCGCGATCGCGGAGGAGTTAGAGCGGGCGATCGACCGCGAGTCGATGATCACCGTTCGGTAGGGTCAGGGAGTTAGGTCTGGAGGTGGGGCCAGGGAGTTAAGTCAGGAGGTAGGGCCAGGGAGTTAAGTCAGGAGGTAGGGCCAGGGAGTTAGGTCTGGAGGTGGGGTCAGGGAGTTAGGTCTGAAGATAAGGTCAGGGGAGTTCGTTCAGGTCGGCATCGAACGCAACTCGGGCTGTCTTGTTCCAGGACGTTGCAGAGGAGTTTGGCCCACGGGGGCAGGTCTTCGAGACAGGCCAGTGGCAACATACGGGATGGATACCCACGTCCGGATACAAAGCGGGGCCACTCAGTTCGAGATTCGAATGGGAACGAACGGCTTTTGGGCCGTCACACCGAGAGAAAAGACATGGCAACCGAGACGGACGCGGGTTTGACCGGTCACGCCAGATCAGTCGCGGTTACGTCGGTGACCGCGCTGGGTGGCGTCGTGGCCGGCGTGGCCTCCGCTTCACTCGCGGCGAGTGCCACGGATCGACTCGGCCTGGCAATCATGGCCGCGATGTTGATCGTCAATCTCGTCGTTTTGCGAGCGATCGGCATCGACGTTAGCGAGTTCGGGGCGAAAGACCACCTTTTCAACGCCTTCATGACCTTTTCTCTTTGGTACGTAACCTGGGGCGTGTTCCTGACGACCGGCGTCACCCTCTAAGATGGCCGAGGACAGTATCGCCACCGTCGACCTCGAGCGCTGCCAGCCCGACCGGTGTAACTACGAGTGCATCAACTACTGTCCCCCGAATCGAACGGGGAAAGACTGCATCGTCCCCCGCGAGGACCGGTACGAGGAAAGCGAGTCCTTCGACGGCGAGCCCGAGCAGGTCTGGATCTCAGAGGAGATCTGCCTTGGAGAAACCTGTGGGATCTGCGTGGTAAAGTGTCCCTTCGACGCCATCGAGATTCTCAACCTGCCCCAGGAACTGTCCGATGAGCCGACCCACCGCTACGGGGACAACGCCTTCGCGCTCTACGGCCTGCCGATGCCCGAAACGGGCACCGTCACCGGCCTGCTCGGCCCGAACGGGATCGGGAAGTCGACGGCAGTGAAGGCGCTGGCCGGCGAAATCACTCCCAACCTGGGACGAATCAGCGACCCACCGGACTGGGAGGCGGTGATCGACGAGTATCGCGGGACGGCCCTTCAGGACTATCTGGTCGCGGTGCGAGATGGTGATCTGGACGTCTCCCGGAAGCCCCAATACATCGACCGCATCCCCGACCAATTCGAGGGGACGACACGCGACCTCCTCGCGTCGACGGACGAGCGAAACGCCCTGGAGTCGATCGCCGACCGGCTCTCGATCACGCCGGTTCTCGACCAGGCTATCGGAGACCTTTCGGGTGGGGAACTTCAGCGGGTCGCGATCGCCGCGGCCCTCCTCCGCGATGCGGATTTTTACTTCCTCGACGAGATCACACCCTACCTCGACATCACCCAGCGTATCGCGGTCGCCAGGCTGGTTCGGGAACTCGCCGAAGACGAGGACCGGGCCGTGCTCGTGGTCGAACACGACCTGGCCGTCCTCGATCTGCTTGCTGACAACCTCCACGTGGCGTACGGGGAGCCATCCGTCTTCGGTGTCGTGACGCCACCGAAACCGGTTCGAAACGGGATCAACGAGTACCTGGATGGCTATCTGGAGAACGAGAACATGCGGATCCGACCGGAGGCCATCGAGTTCGAGTCCCACGCGCCACGACCAGTCACGAACGCCGACGTGCTGGTGGAGTACCCCGATCTCGAGAAGTCCTACGGCGACGGCGAGTTCTCACTCGAAGTGGAGGGAGGGACCGTCCACCGGAACGAAGTCCTCGGGATCGTTGGCCCGAACGGGATCGGGAAATCGACCTTTGCGAAGTTACTCGCCGGGCAGCTCGAATCCGACCGAGGCGAGGTCGATCTCGACCTCGAGATCGCGTACAAACCCCAGTACGTCGAGGCCGAGCAGGCCCTCCCCGTCGAGACGTTCCTCCGGGACATTTCGAAGGACGTCGGAACCTCCTACTGGCAGACCGAAATCGGCGACCCGCTCAAGATCGATGACATCATGGAGCAGTTACTCACCGACCTCTCGGGGGGCGAGCGTCAGCGAGTCGCCATCGCGGCCACCCTCTCGCGGGACGCCGACCTCTACCTCCTCGATGAGCCCTCCGCCCACCTCGACGTGGAACAGCGGGTGCTCGCGACCCGGGGGGTCAGGCGCTACGCGGAGGATCACGAGGCGC
>CAZJZA010000201.1:0-3379 GCA_964550355.1 uncultured Halobacteriales archaeon | reverse complement strand
GTTCGGGTCCGAAAAGCAGGGCAAGACCGCCGGGAGTTATTTCCCTCGTCGGGTTTTGGGCTGGCTCAGGATCGGCGGCGAACCCGTCGTTTTGACCCTGCTCGATTGGTTTGTCGACCTCACGCGCCCGTCAAGGCGTCTCCACTCGGCGATTCGAGTTTTCGGGGCGCTCCTCGGTCTCTCTGTGATCGTCTACACGTCGATGCTGCTCTCTGATCTGTGGACCTGCCCGCTCTGGAACCGGACCTACCTGCCGCCGCTTTTCTTGATGAGCGGGGTTTCGACCGGACTCGCGGCGACGGTAGCCATGCCGACGATTTTCAACGGCCTCTCCGAGACGGTCCACCAGTACAGCCTGGTCGACGACGCGCTCATCGTCGTCGAACTTGGCATTCTTCTCTCCTTTTATACCGTTCTGCAGAATCGGACGGACTGTCTGGCCAGCCAGGCCACAGTCGAGTCGCTCAATTCGGTGTTCTCTATGCCGTTTTGGGTCGGTGTCGTCGGGCTCGGTCTGCTCACGCCGTTGGCACTGTCTCTCCTTATGACCGGGACCTCGAAGATCTGGAATCTCGACGAGCGGAGCCAGACCTGGCACGCCGTCTTCCGGGTGGGATATGTCCTGAAGTACGGGCTCGTGCTGGTCGGGGGCTTTTTCCTCCGCTATGTCGTCATCTTTGCGGCGGTGAAACTGCCGCTTACTGTGGTCTGAGTTCAATTCGTCGCCGGCTTTTGCGTGACCGAATGTGGAACTCGCCCCAGATTATCTTTTGCGTGACCGAATGTGGAACCCGTTCCAGACTACCTTTTGGTGACCGGATGTGGAACCCGGTTTCGACTATTTTTCCGTGACAGAATGTGGCCTCCGCTCTGGATCGGTCGGACACATTGTGAATTCTCGATCGATCGGACACATCGTGGACTCCCGCCCACCCAGCCTTAGCGGGAAAGAAAGGTGCCGGGCCGGTCCCACTCGGTTTCCTCACAGTCCGCGTCCTCGGCCGTCGTGTCGGCAATCGCCTCGATGTTTTTCTCGCATTTTTGGTACTTAAAATCGACGTCCTCCAACATGTGTTCGGAGATTTCTGTCGGATCCGTGGCGGTATAGCCGGATTTGATGTTCTCGTCTTTGTACAGGCCGGTCACGTCAACGAGATTATGGGCTCTGAGCGTGTCGACGTAACGGTACGCCGTCGAGAGCGAACAGTCCATTCGCCCGGCGATGGCCTCCACGGAGAGTGGTTTTTCGGCGGCCAGGATCGTCTCGTAGGTCTGGCGTTCGCGATGGTTGAGTCCGTAAAAGGACTCGAACACCTCTTCGGGCGATACACTCGAGTAGACCATTTCTTTGATTGTTTGTGCCATGTGTCTCTCGGCGGTTTGCGGGACAGCCCACTCTGTTGGTTTGCACTGCGGCCCTTCCTTTTCCATCCCTAAATTGAATCTACATCTGCAAAAGGCTTCCCCACGTAATCGTCGGAACGCCTCCTTTTGGCTTCGGCCACTTGGGACATCCAAAAAGGTTAACCCCACAGAGACCATACAGAAACATATGTCCCGAAAGCCAAAGCGTGCTGGATCGGCAGCCGAGCGCGAGTCGGACACCCGAGGTGGGCACGGTCCGAAAGGGGGTAATCGGCACAATCGCGGCGGTGATCGGTCGAGACGGCGGAATGAGCGGGGGCAGTACGTCGAGCAGATGACCGAATCGGAAATTCTCGATCTGCTCGATCGGCTTCCAGGTCCGGTGATCGCGACGACGGACGTGGCCGAGCACTTCGATAGCACCACGGAAGGGGCCCGATACAAACTCAACGACCTCTGTGATTCTGGGCTCCTGGACAGGCGAAAAGTCGGAGGAACGCGGGTCTACTGGCGAACTGACGAAAGGGGGACCTGACCGATGGGGCTGACTGATCACCCTGAACCGGTTCTCGAATTGCCCAACCGGAACGCGGGCCGGTACCTCCGGACCATTCTGGTATCGGTCGATGGGCCCGAGGACGAGGTTCGCCCAAGCCATATTGCAGATCTCCTGGGCGTAAGTCCAGCAAGTGTGACCGAAATGACGAATCACCTGGCAGAGGCCGGGTACGTCGATCACGAACCGTACGGTGGGATCTCTCTCACCCGGAAGGGTGCTTCGATGGCCCGGCACCTCCAGTGGCGACAGTGCGTAATCGTTCGCTTTTTCGAGTCGACACTCGACGTCGCCGTTCCGGGGACGGCAAGTTACGAGGCGAGCTTTGCCCTTCCAGCCGAGGTGCTCGAAAGAGCGAGGGCGCACGTGGGTCTCGAGTGTAAAAACCGGTGTAACGAAAAGGTGTGGGAGGATAGCTGTACGGAATTGGACGCTTCCCCGTCCGATCAGGCCGGCACCGCTGACGGCGTAAGCGAATCCTAAACGCTCACCCCCGGCTTTTCGATTTCGTTGATTTCTGGAGTTACTGACTCTCGTCAATTGACGTAAATCACTCGACAGATATTTTGGGTCAGGATGTGTGTCTAAAAAAAAGACAAACCGGATATTCGATCAAACATTCCAGGTTACGAAACCGAAATCATTTATACACAATATATTGATAAGTTTGGTTATTTTCAGTGAACTTACTCCGGTAGAGTTGACTGGGGGTGCTCACATTTGTCTCCAAAATACGGCGTTTTGACCCCCTTGCTTGCGTATCAGAAATTTCGGTGTGACTTGCGGTTTTATATTAAATTCTGTCTAGATATAAGTTATTTTTTACAATTGGTAGAACGAACGGGGTGCCTATCAATTATAGTATATGTCTTGGTTTATTTTTCGCAGAAATGATTGAAGCCAACCCACTGTTATCGAGACTTCGAATCAAATCCACGGAGGGGCGAATGGTGGGCGGGCGTGCTGGACTGGTTTTTGTCCACCAACGGCCCCGTTCCTTCTTCCTTTGATTTGTTACGACGACTGTCGAACTCCTTGCCGGCTTGACATTCGTTGGGTCAGCTATATCGATTTGATCGTCGGGAGCAGGGAATCGCGGGAGGACTCCGCAACCGAGCGGATCCGATCGAGTTCGTCGGTGGTGAACGGCACGGCCACGAACTCGTTTTCGAGCGGAACGCTTTCCGAGCGATCGCCTCGAAGTCGAAGGCCTCCCTCGTCCATTTCGGTCAGCAACACCGTGTCGGCGGCGTCCTCCACGCGACCAATCTCGTCGGCGTACGCGGAGGAACTTACGGTAAAGAGGGTGGTGAGATCTTCGCGCTCGACCGTCTCGACGAAGGCAGAGAGGATCGATTCTCGGTACGTCGGCGAGAAGAGGAAGAGGTTCAGGGCGGTGCCGAAAAGCAGCTTTCCGGGGCCCGCCTTGTCGATTCGATCTCCCTCTCGGTCCATTCG
>CAZJZA010000200.1:0-3397 GCA_964550355.1 uncultured Halobacteriales archaeon | reverse complement strand
GATTCGAGAAGCAACCGAATGCTCACCGGGAGCGAATCGAGATCACAGAGCCCTTCCGATTCGAGTACCGTGAGATCGGCGATTCTGTACGACTTTCCCCCGTGTTCGAAATCGCGTAGTGCCCCAAAGGGGCCCGTGTTCTGCATGAACCGGAATATGGGATGAGCGGACTTGAATGGTATCACTTCGTCCTTATTGTTCAGACTTGCTACTCGATTTCTCCACTATTGTCCTGACTTGCTACCCGGGCCCGTGCCAGTCGACGGTAGATCCCTGCCGGAAAAATCACGTTTATTAATACCCTCACCTCAGAACGAAGATGCATGCAGAACGTTCTCGTGACCGGTGCTCGCGGACAGATCGGTTCTGAACTCATTCCGGCGCTGCGGGATCGGGAAGACGTCGAGACGGTCGTCGCGACGGACATCACGGAGCCAGAGGACGATGCAGGTCCGACGGAGAAGATCGACGTCCGGGACGGCGAGACTCTCTCCGCGGCCCTCGACGAGTACGATGTTGACACCGTATTTCACCTCGCTGCGATCCTTTCAGCCCGGGGCGAGGACAACCCGCAACTCGCTTTCGAGGTGAACGTGAATGGCATGCACAACGTGCTTGAGGCGGGCCGGGAACATGGCCTCGATCGACTTGTCGTACCCAGTTCGATCGCCGTTTTCGGACCCGAGACGCCCGCAAACCCCGGCGAAATGACGACACTCGCCCCACGGACCATCTACGGCATCTCGAAGGTCTTCGGCGAGCACATGGGCAATTACTACAACTGGAACTTCGGGCTAGACGTTCGTGGAGTCCGGCTCCCGGGCATTATTAGCCACGAGACCTTGCCGGGCGGCGGAACCACGGATTACGCCGTCGAGGTCTTCTACGAGGCCATCGAGAAGGGCGAATACACCTACTTCGTGCACGAAAACACCGAACTGCCGATGATGTACATGGCCGATGCGATCGACGCCCTCATCGGGATCGCGACGGCCCCGCGGGACGCCCTCGAGTATCCCTGCTCGTACAACGTGGGTGCGTTGAGTTTCACGCCGACCGAACTCACGGCGGCGATTCAGGAACACATGCCCGACTTCGAGGCCCACTACGAGCCCGACGACCGCCAGCAGATCGCGGACTCGTGGCCCGATTCGGTCGACGACTCCGCGGCCCGCGAGGACTGGGGCTGGGAGCACACCTACGACCTGGAGTCGATGACCGCGGACATGCTCGAGCACCTCGAGGAGAAGCTGGGGTAAACACCGAAATCGACAGTTCCAACGGCTTCCTCATCGAACGTGGATCTCGCTATCGATTCTTCTCGGTAGTAACAACGGTCGATATTTTGTGTACGCGTTGTCTTGGCCGTAAAGTCGATACGGTCGACAACTAGTGAACACTTGCTGTCTCAATCTGCAATTTCTCTGGGTGTGGTAATGATAAGCATGGTTTATGTCTATAATTGTGAATTATTGAATATGGGCGTCCAAAAATTGTCCCGGCGGAAACTCGTTGAATCACTGGCCGCAGCCACGTTAGCTGGCCTGTCAGGATGTTCGACACCGTCAGATAGTTCCGGGAGCAAAACAACGACCGCGACCAGTACAGCTCATCCAACCACCCCGGAAGGGGCGTTGACAGTATGGCAAAACGCGTTCAACGACGGGAATACCGACACACTTCGATCGATCTATTCCGAACATCCCGAAAATCACTTTATGTGGGGCGGAAATCCCCCACCAGGAATTGAACCAGTGCTTTCTTTCAATACGTTCATGAGCCGCCGTAATGCAACAATCATCCAATCAAACCTCGAAATAACCGAGGAAAGCAGTGAAGCGATTACCGTACAAGGAGACGTGCTTCTTTCAATCGATCCGTGGAGTGATTTGGAGGGGACCGTACAAGCCGAATTGAATCCAGTAAACGACGAGTACCGCGTAAAATCGGTCACGATTTCCCATAGCCAAGAGACGATCGTTTCTCACGTGTTTGGGCCGATGCCAAGCCGGGATCTGGAACCCGGTGTCAAACCGCTCGTCGACATGAAACCCGACGAAACGTACCACGGCGAGAAAGGCGGCCTCTACGGGGAGTACGAGAACTCACCGCCTCAGGAACATCGGAAACGGGCGGTCATCGCGCTCGACGAAATCGAACCGCTTGACGAGAACGGAAACCCCGACCAAGACGGAGCAATCGGCTTTCTTTCCCATGGCATGTCATTTTGTGAGATGTACTTCGAGACGTTCAACGCACAGGCACAAAACGATCAACAAAAATCCCCCTACGTCGTTCCCATCAATGGCGCCTCTGGCGGTCTCGAATACAGCACTCGATCCCTGGGCCTGGGGGGGTATCCGCTGGACGCATTTCTGAATCGAATCACAGAAAAAATCAAAGATATTACACCCGAACAAATTCAGGTGGCCTGGCTACAACCGACGCACTTCCCGTACCCCCCAGAATTAACCGAACCGATGCTGTATGCGGAAAACCTTCAGTCGTATCTCACGGAGGGTATTCTGAACCTCGACAGTATTTTCCCCAACCTCAAGATCATATACCTCTCCGATCGACCGTATCAGGGATTCGGGGAACAGTACATCGTGCCACTCGGGTACGAAGTGGGATTTGCCGTTCGAAATACGATACTCGATCAAATCGAGGGCAATTCCGGAATCGCGTCGGACAATATACCCGTGCTTCTCTGGGGGCCATACCTATGGACGAACGGGGAGTCGCCGAGAGACGACGGGTTCACGTGGAAGGCGGACTATTTCGGGGAGCAGGCTATCCATCCAAGCCAATCAGGGAGAGAACGATTCGCAGAACTGTTCGTCGAGTTCCTTCACACAAACGAACTCGCAAAACCGTGGTATACCAGGGCTCAGACGGC
The DNA here is from genome assembly GCA_964550355.1 of uncultured Halobacteriales archaeon. Taxonomy (GTDB): domain Archaea; phylum Halobacteriota; class Halobacteria; order Halobacteriales; family Halobacteriaceae; genus Halodesulfurarchaeum. Next base: position 498 of record CAZJZA010000200.1, on the reverse strand, counting down.
TTAATGCCATTCTGTTACGAAATCTTAAGGGGACGTATCGTATATGTTCGGGGCAACTTTTCATATTTCGTTTGGAAAACCGAAAATCACCACCAATCAGACGGATAGCCGAATTTTGTCAAAGTGTTTATTCTGGTCAACGTTTCAACCCTTTTTCAAATTGAGACGCTGACAGTTTTTACCACCGCTCAGATCAGATCGAGATCCGTCCCGACCTCTTCGTAGACCCGCAGCGCCTCGTCGATATCTTCTTTCGAGTGACCGGCACTGAGCTGGTTGCGTATCCGGGCTTCCCCGCGGGGGACCATCGGGAAGACGATCGGCAGGGCGAAGATGCCGTTTTCGAAGAGCCGGTTGCCGAGTTCCTTGGCCTTGTTGCTGTCCCCGACCATCGCGGGGACGATCGGCGTCTCGCTCCGGCCGGTGTCCCAGCCCATGGCTTCCATCTCGCTGATGAAGTACTCGCGATTCTCCCAGAGCTTCTCGACGCGTTCAGGC
>CAZJZA010000199.1:0-3421 GCA_964550355.1 uncultured Halobacteriales archaeon | reverse complement strand
ACGAAGCCCCCGGCCTGAAGGGGACCCGCGAGCATGCCGGCGCACAGCCAGGCCACAATCGCCCTCGCAGCGACCCGCTGGGTCATGCCCACGAAAATCGTGTTCGCGTAGGTCTTCCAACTCGCCTTGGCGAAGAACATTCCGATGATCGTTGCGACGAGTGCGCCGATCACCAGGCCGTTCGTGTCGCCGATTCCGAGGAGTCCACTCTGGAATATCGCCCAGAGAATGAACAACACGAGTGGGATCGTACTTGCCCACCGTCCCCCGTAGAAGTCGATTTGAGGCCCCTCCATCGCTTCCTCGGCCTCTTCGAGTTCTTCCGATACTGATGTATCACTACCACCAGACGAACCTGCCATGTTTGTGTATCACCCACAACATCAATCGATTACCACCTACTTAATCTATTTGGTTAATTGGACGGCAGGACGGCAACGGCGCAATTTTTGCCCCCTCAGATTCAGGTGATGATTTATAAGGTCGAGACACAACTGAAAACCAATTTTGTGTATTTTTCCGGTGGTGAACGCCCGTTTCGGTCAGTATTTGGGATCTGCGCCGGTCGCCCGATAGACCTCGTCCATAATCACATTCCGTTGGGATTGCCAGGTGTCCAACCCGTTGGGTGAATCAGGATATCGCTCGTACTGGTCCAACAGGCGGTCGGCCACCGATTTCGTCTTGTAGAGCCGGGTGAGAAGCTTCCAGTGGCCGAGACTCCCTACGAGGGTTCTGAGTTTCAGTCCCCAGCCGAACTCGGCCGTGCCCGCATAGAGTGCCTCGGAGACCTTTTCGGCCGGTATGGATGCGAGCAGGTCCATCAGTTCGTCGACCTCCACGGCCGTGGTCAAGATGTTATAGACGTCGAGGCTGGCATAGCGGCCGCCGAAGTGATCCATGACGCGCTGGTTGTATTCCCAGAGGGTCGCTTCGCTCGGGTCGCCACTTTCGATGGCAGTAATCGCTGCTTCCCCGGCGTAAAATCCAGCGTAGGCTGCTCCGGCGATTCCCCCACCAGTTGTCGGATTGACGTGTCCGGCGGCGTCGCCCACGGCAAGATACCCGGGGGCAACAGCCGAATCATACGGCCGTCTGGTCGGGATAGCGGCACCGAGTTTGTCGACGACCTCGGCGTTCTCGAACTCCGGGCGTGACTCCAGGTCTTCTCGCAACGCGTTCACCAGGGTCATCGGTTCGGCGGTCATCTGAAAGCCGATTCCGACGTTGATCTCCGTCGGCGTTCTGGGGAAATACCAGATATACCCCTCTGCCCTGTCGGTCGGTTTGAAGACGAGGGCATCGTCCCACGGCACCGGTTCGGGGACCTCGAGCACCTCGCGATAGGCTGAGGTGAACTGTTTGTACATGACGTTCGTGTCGAAGGTGGAATCGGCGAAGTCAGCTTTATCCTGAAGCAACGAGAGCGCTCCCGCGGCGTCGATGACGATCGGGGCCTCGAAGCGCTCGGGCTCGCCCGCCTCGGTCGCGACGACGCCCGTCACCTGCCCATTCTCCTGGATGACATCAGTGACGAGCGTGTCGAAGCGGTAATCGGCACCGGCCGCCTGGGCCGCTTCGATGATCGACTTCCCGAACGCGAGGCGGTCGATGACTGCGAGTTCTCCGGGAACGGGAATGTCGACAATGGTGTCCGATTCCGGGATTTCGAACCGACCGTGATCGACATCCGGGTTCGTGATCGCCTCCCCAAATGCGGTCTTGGGAATCGATTCTGGAAATTCGTCTGCCCCCTTTAACGCGTCACCGCAGGCGATGTGCCCGGCTTCTGTCTCGGGTTTGCGTTCGAGGACGGTTACGGAGAGCCCGGCCTGGGCGATCGTCGCCGCGGCATAGGACCCCGCGGTTCCGGCGCCAACGACGACGGCGTCTGCATTCTGTTCGGGGGGCATGCCCCCGAGTTCTCGCCGGTCACGAAAACCGTTATCGGTCGTTCGGATGTCGATGACTCAGATTCGTGATAGCCCATCGCTTTGGGAGAAAAGTGTTATGTGCGTGATTTCCGTACACGAGAGCATGCCAACCCATACCGTCGAGTTCGTCGGGACCGGCGAGACGATCGAGGTAGCCGAAACCGAGACTGTACTCGACGCTGCGATCCGCGAGGGCATCTCCCAGGAGTACTCGTGTCGCGTCGGGATGTGTCTGGCCTGCTCGGCCAAAATCGTCGACGGCGACGTAACCCAGCCTGCGGCTCGCGGGCTGACCGAGGAGGAAGCAGCGGACTACGCCCTGACGTGCATGGCCCGACCCGAGAGCGATCTCAAACTTGAGCGCGGTGCCTATCCGCCGAGCATCGAGCAAGATGATCTCGGGCAGGACGTTCCGGCGGACGACTGATTCAGTAAATCAACTGGTCGTCGCCTTCGCTCATATAGAGGGTCCGAGCCGCGATGTTCGTCGCGTGATCGCCCACCCGTTCGAGGTCCCTGATCGTGAGGAGGAGTCTGGAGACGTCGTTCATCAGGCGTTCGATTTCCTCATCACTCGTTTGATGGTCGATGTTTCGCTCCATGAGATCACGAACGACCGCCTCTGAGGCCTGCCGGCACTGTTCGTCGACATCGTCGTCCCACTCGGCGATTCGGAGACAGGCCTCGGTGTCTTCGGTGTCGAAAGCGACCATCGCTTCTTCGAGCATCGCGAGGGTTTCATCCCCGATTGACTGGACGTCGACTTCCGGAAAGACGTCTCGTTCCGCATCGAGACTGTAATCCGCGAGGTTAACCGCCAGGTCACCGATCCGCTCTAGGTCCGTGATAATTTTGAACGAGGCGGCGATAAAACGGAGATCGGAGGCGACCGGCTGCTGGAGGGCCAACAGATCGACACAATCGCCTTCGAGATCGAGATAGAGTTCGTTGATCTCTTGGTCCCCGTAAATGACCGCCTTCGCAGCCTTGTCGTCTTTGGATTCCATCGCAGACAGTGCCGTCCGTAGCCGATCACCGACGAGTTCGCCCATGTAGAGAACGTCGCCTCGCAGTTGATCGAGTTGATCCTGGTAACTCTGTCGCGCCATACCTATACGGTGGGCGTCCCCGTAATGTACCCTTCGGCAGTCACAGATGCCGCCGTGAGGAGATATTCGACAGTCACAGATGCCGCCGTGAGGAGATATTCGACAGTCACAGATGCTGCCGTGAGGAGATATTCGACAGTCACAGATGCCGTCGTGACGAGATTTATGGCGGTGGATCTCCTCAATTGAGGCATGGACACGCCGGGGCCACTTATCGAGTCTCTCGATTTCGAGCCGCGAGTGACTGTTGAGGGTCCCCAGACGTTCACGGTCTCTCCTGACACCCTCGGGGACCTCGAGGTGAGATCCCAGTCGGTCGAAATCGTCTGCGCCACCGGAAGCAGCTACACCGCCGCCTGGACGGGTCCGACGGTGGAG
>CAZJZA010000198.1:0-3428 GCA_964550355.1 uncultured Halobacteriales archaeon | reverse complement strand
CGGCAAGTGAAGTGAGGACCGCTTCGCCACGGCTCGGTGCGCGTTGTTCCGCGCCTCGATCTCGGGCCTCCTCGACCATCCCATCGGTCCCCTTGAGCCCCACTCGTCCACCCATCCCGGCGATGGGATTGACGACAAACCCAATCGTGCGCATGTATTCACGTCCGGCTCGCCTCGTGAAAATATCGCCGATTCCGGAGGTCGGTGATCGACCCGATCAGAGCCGGGGTTCGAGCCAATCTGCCGCCGCGTTTACCTCTTCGGGATCGGCCCCTTGAATACGAATCGTGACCCGTTCCCCTGGATAACTCCCGATCCGAACGTCAAATCGCTCACTCGCGTCCCGAAGGTCGTTTACAAGCACCCGTTCGGGTTCGTCTGAGGTGAGCACCCGTGTCGTCGTAGGCGATCCCTCGAATGTCGGTGCGATGCGCTCGAACATCGCTTGCATTTCTGCGGGAACACCCGGAAGAACGTAGACGTTCTCGATGTGCGCGCCCGGAGCGACACCGGCGGGATTCGCCAAGAACTCGGCATCAGCGGGAAGATGGGTAGTGCCATCGACGAGGTCGGCGAGTGTATGTTCCGTCTCGTGTTCGACCCATTCGACAGCCGCAGGGTGTTCTCGCATCTCGCAGTCGAACGCGCTGGCAACCGCTTCCATCGTCACGTCGTCGTGGGTCGGTCCGAGTCCCCCAGTGACGATTACGGCGTCGAAGTTCTCACGAAGATCGTCGAGCGAAGCAGCGATCGCCTCGTTGTCGTCCGGAACCACGACGATGCGACGTACCGTCGCCCCGCGATCGTGAAGCCGGCAGGCAAGCCACGAGGCGTTCGTATTCTCCGTTTCGCCGGAGAGTAACTCGTCGCCGACCGTCAAGAGGGCCACCTTCATGTCCGGTGATTTGGGTCGTGCGGACATAAATCACGACGTGTGCTCAATCCTCCTCTAAGTCCGTTGGACCAACTTCTCCCCGGCGAGCAGCCAAGGCTCGTATCTGGGCGCGGAAATAGAGCAATCCGGCTCCGGCGATCAGACCGGTTAAGCCGAGAATCCCGCCGAAAATATAGAGATTTCGCTCCTGATAGTAATCGACGGTGATGAGGTGGCTGTCAGGGTTTGTCCACCGGAGCGTAAGGCGGTCTCCGGTTCGGTCGACTTCGTAACCACCGGGGGTCACCCGACTGATGATCGGGGCCCCGACCTCCGCTCCAGCAGGGAGCGTGACGGCGTGACTCCCATTGACTACAACGGGGAGGAACAGTTCACCCGATCGAACCTGGGCCGTGTAACCGAGTTGTCCACCTTCGACAGGGACTTCGAGGACCGTTCGTTCGTCACGCTCGGAAACGTCGAGTGCTGAAGCATTGACGACGGTCCCGTTTGGATACCGGTACTTGACCGCACGAACTGGAAGTGCGGCTTCGCCACCGAACTCACCGGGACCGAACAGGCTGACGTTCGTCCGGTTCTCCATGGAGAGGACGGCCTGATAACTCCCATCCGTGATCGTAATATTCGCGTCCGCATTCGTTTCCCAATCGTAGTCTGCCGGCTCCGCGAGCGCCGTCTCATCGACAACACCTCCCCCCAGACAGCCTGAGACGACCACAAGTCCAACGAGTGCGAGGATAACCAGCAGCCGTTTCATGGAACGACGGCAAGGAGTTCCGAATCGAGATACGAGCCAATGCTCGCGAGGAGTCCCGGTGGATCGGTGCCCGGCTTCCAGACGATGCTCTGTTCGAGCAGCCCGAGGCGCTCGACGGTGACGATGTCGTTCGCGTGTCCTGCCCGATTCACTGTTGCCCGCACCTCGGCCCGAGTTGCGCTGTTGACGTTGACTCGGCCGGTTTCTTCGCGCATCCAACTGTGAAGCCGATCGCGTTCTTCATCGGCCAATCGTGCCGGCTCGCCGGCGACGTAGCGGAGTGGAAGGTGTTGAACCAGTCCAAATCGCTTGCGAATTTGTGAGGGCGTCCCTCCTCCAAGCCCCAGTTCTGCCGCCGGAATACGGCGGCCCGTTCCTGCGTCGAGTGTTATTCCATCGTCATCCCAGGATTCGAATGTCCCGATCGCGACAGTTCCTGATTCGGGGTCGTCGACGATTTCCCCCCATTGTTCACGGAGCACGTTCCGTGCTACTGTCGCGTCCGGTCCGTCCAGTGTGACCGTGGGGAAGTCATCATGACGTACTCCGACGTCGATCGAGACGTCCAGGTCGCCAACGTCGTTTTCGACGAGCGAGCGCAACGAATCGGTTGCCCGGTCACGAGCCCGTCCGTGAACGTAGATCTTGGTTGCAAGGACGACCATTATGTGACAATCCCGAGTTCATCCCGGAGTTCCTCGATACGTTCGTCGATCGCGTCGATCAACTCGGCGTTCCCCATCGCCTCGAGATCCCCGCCACATTCGGGGCACTGAAAGCCCAGATCCATTGCCTCACCGAACTCGAAGCGAAGCGAACAGGTCCCACAGAGATAAAATTCGTTTTCTCGCTCGTAATCCCGGCGTAAATCGAGCGCTTCGAGGAGTCGTTCCATTTCTTCGTGGAGGTTGCCCGGAATGTGTTCGTACTCGAACGTCCAGAGATAGGTGAGCCATCCCGAATCCTCATCGCGAACCCGACGGTACGCGGCGAGGTCGTTTTCGTAGAGGATGAAAAGTGCGCGTCGAACGTCGTTGAGTTCGAGTCCCAGTCGTTCCGCGAGTTCCTCGTCTGTCACCTCACCGTCCGGTGGGGCTGCGGCCACGGGCATGCCCTTTGGCCCCACCAGCTCGTTGAGGTACTTCTGAATGACGGGGTCCTCGAGTAACTCCTCAAAAGCCATTATGTATGGATGGGACCGCCACGGTAAGTAAGTCTTTTGAGCGAGTCGGGCAGTTCCACGGGGTTATGTAGAGGATCCGTCCGGCTGTGACGATTCCTCCGACGAGGGCGATTCGTCCGGTGGGGACGATTCATCCGATGAGGCCTGTTCGTCCAGCTGTGAGATTTCCTCCGACGAGGCCTGTTCGTCCGCCGTTTCGGCCTCATCGTAATCGAGATCCATCATCTCCTTCCCCAACGATTTTGGAACGATTCGTCGTTTGGCGTCGGTGAACGTCCGGTCAAGTTCGTTTCCTTCGAAAAACCGATCGAGGAAAACGGCGAGTGCGGCGACCTCCGAATGTGGTTGGTTCGTTACTCCGATGTTCCAGTCCGCGGCTTCATAAACGTCGAAGGGGACTTTCTCGGACCCGACGACGATCAGGAGATTCTCGCCAACTGCTGCGGTTCGAACCCGCGGTGTCAGTTCTTCTACCGGTTCGCCATACATCGTGAGGTGGACGATCGGACCGTCCCAGGATCGAATATCTCCGAGCGGCGAATCAGTTGGGACGGCCTCGAAGGGGCCGCCAAACCGGTCGGTGACGTCTCGGG
>CAZJZA010000197.1:0-3445 GCA_964550355.1 uncultured Halobacteriales archaeon | reverse complement strand
CTGCGGAGCGTGTCGGCCTTGACGACGATGCCCTCGTCGCCGGTCTCAACCGCCACTTCGGCCAGTTCCTCCTGAACCCCTTCGACGACGTCCCCAGTTTCCCGGTCCCCGACCACCCGAACAGGGGCCCCGGACATGGCGTCCTCGAGGTCCGGCGCGGCGATCTTGAGCCCGGTCGCCGCCGAAACCGACTCGACCTGTTCGAAGCGTTTCTCCGTCCGGATCTCGGCGAGATTCCTGGGCTGAAGGAGCGCCCTGACGGTGGTGACGATGGGACCCTGTGTCCCGCCAACGACGATGGTGTCTCCCTCTTCGATCGTCCCGTCGTAGAGAATCACGTCCAGGGTGGACCCAAAGCCCCGCTCCTCGGTTACTTCGAGGACGGTCCCAGCGCCGGGCCCCGCAATGTCGACTTCCATCTCACTGCTCATGTAGCGCTGGGCCAATCCCATGAGAACCGCGAGCAGATCCGGAATCCCTTCGCCGGTCTCCGCGCTCACCGGAATCACGCCCACGTTTTTCTGAAAGTCCGACACCCGCCAGTAGAAGTCCGCAGAGAAGCCCGCATCGGAGAGATCGCCGATGATCTCATAGAGGTGTTCGTCGAGAGTCGAGCGGACCCGGTCGCTCTGGGTATCGTAACTCGCTTTGCTCGGGGCGTGGGGGGTCGGATTCCACCCCGGGATCGTGTCGATCTTGTTCGCAGCAACGACAAAGGGCGTCTCGCTGTCCTGCAGGATCGAGACCGCTTCGTGGGTCTGTGGCTGAAACCCGTCGGTCACGTCGACCACGAGAATCGCGATATCTGCGAGGGCCCCGCCGCGGGCCCGGAGGGTCGTGAACGCGTGATGGCCCGGCGTGTCGATGAAGAGCAGTCCCGGTAGGTCGAACTCCGTGGGGTCGACCAGGTCGCCGGCGATTGCCGAGACGATGTCGAGGGGGACCGCGGTCGCCCCGATGTGCTGGGTGATGGCCCCCGATTCGCCCTCGCTCACGGCCGAGCCTCGCACTTCGTCGAGGAGACTCGTCTTGCCGTGATCGACGTGGCCCAGTACGGCCACGATGGGGGTGCGAAACGTGTCGGCTTTTCCTGCGTCGGAATCGGACATAAGAACCTCCGAAGAACTCGGTATGCAGACTAACCCGCCGCCGGCAGTTAACTCCATCGTCGTGGCGGTCCGTGCGTGTCCTCACACCGGTCTCGCTTGTGTCCTTCCGGCACTCACTGGGTTCCACAATCGTGTCGGTTCTGCCTCGATCCACGACCGATGGTCGCGTGAGTGCGGACAGCAGACGGCTGTCGCCCACGGCATTTAAGGTCGCGGGTCGAGTCCCATCGTGTATGGCCGATATGCTCGCAGAAACCCTCTCCGGAAAGTCGGTAATGGGGGCCGACGGCACCGAACTCGGGGAGCTTTACAACGTCACGATGGATCTCGAAACCGGACGGCTCGAACACCTTCTCGTCGAACCCCTCGAAGAGGGGTCGGCCCAGATCGATTTCCCGCAGGACGACGCTGGCCACTTCGAGATTCCGGTTTCTCGGGTGCAGGCAGTCAAGGACTACATCGTCGTCGAACGCTAGATGTACGTTCTCGACGCGTCGGCGTTCATCGAGGAATTCGAGACGGAGGAACCGGTCGCGACGATACCAGCCGTTCGGGAGGAACTCAAAGACGGGGCCGGCTATCGCTACGACGCCATGGAAGGAGCCGGGATGCACGTGCACATTCCCGATTCCGACGTTCTCGATCGGGTGCGCCGCGCGGCGGACTCGACTGGTGACCTGGAGGTCCTCTCAGAAACTGATGTCAGACTGCTGGCGGCGGCCTTCGAACTCGATGGGACGCTCGTAACCGACGACTACGCCATGCAGAACGTCGCGGAGGCGCTCGAACTGGACACCGAGGTCGTCGCCCAAGAGGGCATCACGGAGCGTCGGGACTGGCACTTCCAGTGTCAGGGCTGTGGCCGGGAATTCGAGGAACAGCACGACCGCTGTCCGGTCTGTGGTTCGGATCTGGCACGAAAGAATCCGAGCTAATCGGCGGTAACCGGCCGCTCCTTTTTTGAGACCGGCCGGATCAGTGCTCACAGCACCCCGGCCGAGTCAGCACTCACAGCACCCCGCCCGGATCGGTGCATACGTGCATACAACACCCTGGCTGGGTCGGCACTCACAGCACTCCGGCCGTGATTGCGACGTACGCGAGCGCGAATTGAATCGCGTTGTAGGTTCCATGAACCAGGGCCGGGACCACCACGTTTTCCGTGCGCTCGTAGACGATTCCCAGCACGAGCGAGATACCGAACAGTTGCAGGAGGGTGGCAAACACGGCCGGGGGCGGGCCGGTTGCGTACGCCGGCAAGTGGATCGCGGTGAAAACGACAGTCCCCACTACCACGGATGCAGGCCGCGAGAACCCGTCGTAGAGGTGTTTTTGCACGATGTTCCGCGAAAGGAGTTCCTCGCCCGGTCCGATCGCGAGCCAGGAGAGCGGAACGAAGGCAAGAAGGAGCAGCGGGGCGTCTCGGGCCTGTTCGACCAGGCCGTGCTCGGCCGAGGGGAGACCGAGCAACTCGGTGAGGAACCCCAACCCAGCCAGCAAAACGAACATCGTGATCGTCCCGCCGATCACGTAGAGCCACCCGCGCCGGGTGGGCCAGGCGACATCGAGGAAGGACCATCCACGATCGGTCACGACGAGGTAGCCGACTGCCACGACGCCGAGACCGATGCTGAACATGACAGTCCCGATTCCGCTGCTCGCAATCGCACCGCTGTCGGCGAAAAATGCGAAACTCACCATCGAGAATAGAAACCCGACCAGCAGCCCAACGATGCCGATGAACAGTCCATCCGCGGCGTATCGCCCTCGCAGGAGAACCGCCTGCCGGTCCTGACCGAGGTAATCCGCAGTCGCGATGCCAACCCCGAGGAGGCCCACCACAAATGCGAGTGGTAGCCCCAGGCCCACGCCCTCGCCGGTCATCGTCGATGGGTGGAGGACCACGGCTCCTGCCGCCGCGGCCAGTCCCGCAGTCCCGACGCCGGCAAGTAGGCTGAATCGCCGATCTGTCGCGCCGTATCGTCGCGCGGCGAATCCCGCGAGCGCGATCAGCCCGAAGATTACCCCGGGAACGCTTTCGACCGGTCCGACGGCGACGATGTCGGTCCAGCGGAGGAAGCCGGTTCCCACGCCGAGCCCGGCCAGGACGAACCCGAGTGCCGGAACGAACCGTTCGTCATCATCGCTCATCCGGGTTCACCACCGTATCCATCCACATTCCCGCTCATTTGGATACACCACTGTTCCCGGTGTCTCCCGCCGAGACGACGAGTTCGGCGTTTTTGTCGAGCGTTCGTTCGCCCCGGAGCAGCGCTCTGGCGGTCTTTTTGCCCCACTCGACGGCCGGCTGGGTGAACGTCTCGATGTCCGCCAGT
>CAZJZA010000196.1:0-3448 GCA_964550355.1 uncultured Halobacteriales archaeon | reverse complement strand
TCGCTCCCTTCAGTCGCTCGGTTTGCTGGCTTCAAATCCGGGTGCTCCCATCACAACCTCGATCCACCACCCTCGCACACGCTCCGCGGTGCTCGGTTGGGTGGAGTCACCGAGAATGGGACCGCCCGGATTGTGAACCAGAGGAAGACGTCACTCGCTGACGCTCGCTCGTCTTCCAGGGTTCAAATCCGGGATGGCACCATCACAACCGCTATCCACCATCTTCGCACACGCTTCGCGGTGCTCAGATGGGTGGAGTAAGATCGAATGGGGCCGCCCGGATTTGAACCGGGGTCACGAGCACCCAAAGCTCGAAGGATACCAAGCTACCCTACGGCCCCGCAATCGGATTACTCCGGGGGTCCCAAAGAGGGTTTCGTTCCATTGGGCCACCGAGATCGCCAATTCGCCCAAATCCGGCCGAACCCGGCCCAACGGTCAGAAGAGCCTTTTCCCCGGCCTGCGATGGACCCACCATGGCGACACCTATCGAACTCGGCTTGCTGCTCGTGGTCGCGGTCGCCGTGATCGCGGCCTACCTGGTGCTTCGGGCGCTCAAACCGTTCATCATCAACGCTGTCCTGGGCCTGTTGGTTCTGGCTATCGCCGGCTTCCTTGGCTTCGAGGTCGCGGTCTCGCCGATCGTCGTCCTCGTCGTGGCAGTCGGCGGGATTCCGGGAGCCTTGCTCGTGCTGCTGCTCGCGTACTTCGGGGTCCTGTTCGCCCCGGCCGCGGCGATCGCCTTCGTCTGATCAGTTCTCCTCACCGAGGAGTTCGAGGTCAGCGACGACGTCGTAGGGGTCGGTGCCCTTCCGGGCGTGATCGAGAATCAGGAACGCCGCGTCCGGCTGGAGGAAGTGCGTGGTGACCGCCCGGCCGAGCGGCGTGGGCGAAAGGCCATCGATGAAGCCGTATTCGATGAGCTTCGATAGCGCCTGTTTCGTGGGAATGTCGCCCAGCATCCGGTTGTTTAGCCGCTTTGTGGCACTGCCGCCGACCGTGACGTTGGCCAGGGTCTCCGCGATCGCCGCGTCGGCGTCGTAATGGGCGATGACGTCCTCCATCTCCCCCTTGAGAAGAGTGAATGCGACCTCGTCCTCCGTGCGCTCCATCGAGCCGTGATAAATGCCGTCCGGCTCGACGAGGAGGAAGACCCGGCCACGGTCGTGGTAGTCCGGGCGACCGGCGCGGCCGAGCATCTGCTCGAACTCCTGGACCGAGAGCCACTCGATCCCCATCGCGAGCGAGTCGAAGATCACCTGGGAGGCAGGGAAGTCCACCCCGGCGGCGAGGGCGGCGGTCGTCACGACCGCCGCGAGATCCTGGTCGGCGAACTCCCGCTCGACTTTCTTGCGCTTGCCGTAGTCGAGTCCGGCATGATAGGCCGCTGAGGTGTAATCCAGCTTTCGGCTGATCTCGTGACAGCGCCGGCGGGAGTTGGTGAAGATAATCGTCTGGCCCCGATAGCCTTTCGAGGAGGTGGCATCGAACTCCCGTCGGACGAGTTTGTTCTCGATCCGTGGCTTTTCTTGACCGTCGGTAAAGGTGACGTGTCGCTCAATGGGGACCGGACGCTCTTCGAATTCAATCGGGGTCGCCTCGAGGACCTCTGCAAGCTTGCCCGTGTTCCCGACAGTCGCGGAGAGGTAGATCCACTGGGTGCCACCCGGGCCGCCGTGGCGCTGTTCGGTGTAATATTTGAGCCTGGAGATGAGCCCGTCGAGGCGGTGGCCCCGCTCTGGATCCTGGAGGGTGTGGACCTCGTCGATGACCACCGTCCCGATGTCACCGAGATCACGGCCGGTTCGGAGGGCGTGGTCGATTCCCTCGTAGGTGCCGACGATGATGTCCGCGTCGGGTTCGAAGGCCACGCCGTCCTCACGGATTCGGCTCGCGCCGACACGGATCGTCACGTCGGCGAGATGGCCGTATTCGGCCTGGAAGTCCTCCTCCTTCTGGTTTGCAAGGGCGACAAGCGGGACCAAAAAGAGGAGTTTGCCCTCGCCCTGGAGCAACCGGTTCAGTCCGGCCAGTTCCCCCAGCAGCGTCTTTCCGGTCGCCGTTGCGGAGACCACGAGTTGGTCCTCGTCCTCCAGTAGGCCGTGCTCTACAGCCAGACTTTGTACCGGGAGCAAGGTGTCAAAGCGGTCTTCGAGAAGCGCCTGCAGGTCGGGATGGAGCGAGAGATCGCTCACAGGCACGTCCGGGATCTCCTCGGTGGTCGCGGAAATCTCGTCGAACTTCGTCAGGTCGGGATCGAGTTCACCCTGGAGCAGATCGATGATCCGATCCAAGTCACCGACTTCGAAGAGCAGTTCTTCGAGTCGCTCCTCGGCCGCCCCGGAGAAGCCGCCCGAAAAGGCGAGTTCCCGTTCGAGTTCGCGGACCGCACAGTCCCGGCAGATGTATTCCGAACCGGACTTGACCGCCGTCTCGTCGGTGATCGGGCCATATCGCCACTGGTTGGCACAGAGCCGGCAGGTTCGGACCCGCGTGGCCTCGAGTTGGTACCCGGAAAGCATTTCCTGCAATTCGTTCCGCCCCCGTTTCGAGGTCTGCTGGGAGATGCGGATGCGCTCGGCCCGGCGGGCGATTTCGACGAACTCTTCGGGGGCTCGTGGTTCCTCGTCGCTTTCGCTCTTGATGCGAAACCGGGCAGGTCTGGGGCCGGCGCTCGTCTCTTTGAGATCGAGGACCGCGCGGAACAGTCGCTCGCCGTCGCGCTGGGCGACGACCAGGTAGTCCCCCTGGCGTTCGTGGAGGAACAGCGTTTCGACGCGGGCTGCCTGCCGGGACACGGCCCCGGCTACGGAGTCGGGGTATTTCAGCGACTCGTCTCACTCTCGCCTACTCGACCAACTCGATCTCGTCCTCGCCGTTGGGGACGACACAGACGAACGCTGCCTCGGTGTCCCCCGTGTTTCGGTACCAGTGGACCGTTCCGGAGGGGATCAAGAGCGAATCGCCGGGCCCCACCGTGTATTCGGTGTCAGTCCCGTCCTCTCGGATGCCCACGACGTACTCGCCGTCGAGGACGTACTGTTCATGTTCGACATCGTTGGTGTGTTTGGGAACCGCTTCGCCCGCTTCGAGGGTGAATCGCCGCATCCGGAAGTTCGGCGCGTCCTGCTCCTCGCCGATGAGGACGCCTTTGGCGAGGCCCTTCGAGGCACTCTGCTGTTCGTATTCGATTTCGTCACGACGGCGAATGACGGGGTCCGGGTCGGACATACCTGGGATTTGGATTCCGGATTCAAATCGCCACCGGTCCTTATGTTGGTTCACAGGCTAGTTCGGGTATGCGCAGTTTCCGGATCGGGTCCACGTTCGGTATCCCGTTGAAACTCGATCTCACCTTTCTCCTGGTGCTCCCGCTTTTCGCGTGGCTGATCGGGACGCAAGTCGGCCAATGGGCCGATATCCTGCAGCGTCTCTGGGGGGTGAGTCT
>CAZJZA010000195.1:0-3451 GCA_964550355.1 uncultured Halobacteriales archaeon | reverse complement strand
GGTAATGAATTTCCATTGTCACTCCCCACGAGTTCCTCGGTTCGAGACTCCTTCGATTGCTCTTGATCCCATTTTATCTCACTTGATATCTGGTTGGTTGTCATGGGCCTGTCTGTCCGGAAATATGTGAGTGAAGAACGTGCAGCGGAGAAACCCATGTAAGCGGACCGGCACGGTCCTGGAGTTCGATCTCACTCGACAATGCGCCAGTCGTCGACGAACACGCCATCGACGCCTGTCGCTCGCAGTCGTTTCACCGTTTTTTCGTCGGGTACGGTCCAGGCGTTCACCCTGAGTCCCCGATCGTGGGCCATCGCGACTCGATCGGCGTCAACGGTATCGTAATGAGGATGGACGGCCACAGCGCCGAGCGATTCGGCCACAGACAGTTCGCTCTCCCACTCACTCGATCGATCCGGTTCGATCAGGTGGGCGGTTCGAATGCCCGCCTCGGCCAGCGGAACGATCGCCTGGGGGACGAAGGAGGAGACGAGAATCTTGTGTTCGAGTCCGTCGAGGATCGAAATCAAGTCGGTGGCAATGCCAGCGTGTTTGAGTTCCACGTTGAGACCGATGTCCGTGGGAATCGCGTCGATGAGGGGTTGGAGCCGAGGGATCGTCGCCTCGGTGCCTTCGAGTGTCATCTCTCGGAGCCGATGCCATGGAGTCCCGGCAATTGCGCCGGACCCCGCCGTGACGCGATCGAGTACCCGATCGTGAAAGACGACGAGTTCGCCGGTCGAACATCGCTGGACGTCGACCTCGATCATGTCGATCCAGTCCGGGACCGCCCGGGCGGCTTCAAGTGAGTTCTCGGGCCCCGAGGCGGGACAGGCCCGGTGACAGATCACGTCCATAGCCTTCTTTCGAGCCCGATTGGAATATACGCTGTTGCTCGAACCAGGAACCTGCGCTGTTGCTAGAACCACAAACCGACACTGTTGCACGATTCGAGCGCCGAGTTGCCACCGGTCGGTCAGCTTTCCTGGGAATGGGGGGGTTTCCGTTCCGCCGTGGTAGGAAGGCCCACCACGTTATGGCATTCCACGACATACATTGAAATAGAGAACAATGCCAGGGTCACCCAGATTCACCGATCGAACAACGGCGGGCGAACAGCTGGGCGAGGCGCTTCGAGAGGGGGATATCGAGCCCGCCCTCGTCCTCGCGATCCCGCGAGGGGGATTGCCGCTCGGCAGGGCCGTCGCGGACCCCCTGGACGCTCCCCTCGACATCGTGGTGGCCCAGAAAATCGGGGCACCGAACAACCCGGAGTACGCGATTGGGGCCGTCGCGAGCGACGGAACCGTCTGGCGCAACGAACCGGCGATACGGCGGACCGGGGCGGACGAAGACTACTTCGAACGGGAGCAGGAGAAAGAGGCGGCCAATGCTCAAGCGAAGGCCGACCGCTACCGGGATGGTTCACCCGCGCCGGATCTCAGTGGCTCCGTGGTCGCGGTCGTCGACGACGGTGTCGCTACTGGCTCGACAATGCGGGCCTGCCTCGAGGCGCTTTCCGAAACCGACGCCGAGGAAATCGTGGTGGCCGTGCCAGTGGGCCCGCCGGATACGATTCGCGAGTTGGAGGCCATGGCCGACGGCGTCGTGTGTCTCGAAACGCCCAGTCACTTCAGGGGTGTCGGTCAGTTCTACGACCGGTTCGGGCAGGTCACGGACGAGCGGGCGATGACGTATCTGGAGTGATCCGTCACCTGGGACGTTTTGTGCGACGAACGGCTCAGGTGTACCGCTCGGGTTCCGGGGATTCTTCGGGCTTCTTGAGGATCCCCGTGCGGATTTCGTCGGCGCGATCGAGCATTTCCCCGTAGTCATCGCCGAAGAGGTGGAACCGGGCCACCCAGAACCCGCTCGTTCGGGTCTGTTCGATTTCGTCGCCCGGCTCGACGAACATCTCGATATCCGTATCGGTGATCGAGTCGGCGTACTCGAAGTCGACGTATTCCTCCGCCGGCCCTTCGCCGAAGGTCACCACGTGGAACTGGGTGCCCATCGTCTCGTAGCTGGGATCGGGTTGCCAATCGGGGGCGACTTCCCCGACCAGGTCCGGTCGGTCGGCGGCCAAATGCATGATCGCCTCGTAAACCGAGGTATCGAAGGCTCCCTGGTAGAGTGGTTCCCACACGGACGCGGTTCGACCGTTGACCTCGGTGATGACGTGCCTGTCGGCCAGTCTGAAGACTTCCACGTTCCAGAAGCTTTGCTCGAAGCCGTGCTGGGTAATCGCCTCTTTCGCGATGTCGATCAGCTTTTCTTGGGCCTCGCTCGGCAACGTTGACGGTGTCGAGTAGTTGTCGATGGCCAGTGAGTCCTCCTCGTAATAGTTGTGATCGGAGATGGCCCAGGTGTGGATATCTCCCTCCGGATCGACCCAGCCCTCGACGCAGTGCTGGGTCCAGTCCTCGAGGGGTTCCTCGACCATCATGATGTCCTCGGTGGCGAGGGGGTATTCGTCCGTATCGACGTACGTCTCGAAGAAGTGCTTGAACGGGGCGGTGTACTTCGGAAGCTCGCGTCGGACCACTGACATGGCTTCCTCGTACTCCTCTTGGGTATCGACCCGGTACTGGAGGAGGGTCATCGTGAGGAAAGGCGGCTTGAGATAGGCCGGGAACTGGACGTCGTATTCGCCCCATTCGCCGGTCTCCAGATCGATGTAATCGAACCACGGCACGTTGGGCTGGTTCTTTCGGGAGTAGTACTTGTGATCCGCGAGAAAGACCGATTCGAGTGACGGACCGGGGAGGTCGTGGCGATCGATCAGCACCCCGCCCACGAGGTTCGCCACGTCGTGGGAGAAAAGCACGCCGTCGATGTCTTCTGTTTTGACATAATCGGATGCCCGTTCGGTGTATTCGACCATATCGAACTCGGTGCCCGGTTGGGGGTAATCGAAATTTTCGTCCTCGAACCAATGGAGTCGGTACTCACCCGGCGGATCACTGAGTTTCGCACGGTCGCGGTCGGTCGGAAGCAGAACCATCAGGTCGCGAGGGTTCGCTGTGGGGGTCGTACCCATGCTATGAGATAGCATGAGTCTTGATAAAGGGGTTACGATTGCCGTTTCTTCGGGAAACGCTCGATGAAACCGTTGGCCAACGGGACCACTTTTCAGACGTGCCGTTCATCCGGCAGTGTGACCGTCTCTCAGGCACATTATCAACCGAGTCTCGGGAAGAACGCCGCTGGCCCGTCAGAGAATGCCCCGTTCGAAATATTCATTTGCGGCAGTGTACTTCGCTTCAGGAATGCCAAAATCTCGCGTTTTCGAAGCGGTTGAGTCCGAACACGGGGCTTTAGTTGACCTCGCTCGCGACATCTGGGAGCACCCCGAACTCGGCCTGGAAGAGGAGTATGCCTCAGAGAAACTCCGGGAAGTCCTGTCGGAGGCCGGCTTTCGCGTGAAGACTGGGATCGGTGGGGTGCCGAC
>CAZJZA010000194.1:0-3474 GCA_964550355.1 uncultured Halobacteriales archaeon | reverse complement strand
ACAGACGGAATCGATAGGTGTGTTCGCGGTCCGGGGGATTCGGACCACCGTAGCCGACTTCGCCAAAGTCGTTTCTTCCCTCTCGGGAACCCACCGCGTTCCACCCCTCAGGGATTGTCCCCTGTTCGGGATCGATGTTCCAGACGAGCCAGTGGTCCCAGATCTTCCCGGCCGGTTCCATGGCGTCCGGATCGTCCATCACCAGGGCCAGGGACGTGGTATCGGTCGGAACGCCCGTGATCTCTAGAGGCGGGTTCACGTTGGACTCGGTGAAGCCATACTGCACCGGGATCAGGGTCCCGTCCTCGAACGCTCGACTGGTCAATTGGAGTGCCATGGTAATTCAGTAAAACGTTTGACCGCGATTGCCAAAAAATCGACCGACGAAAATCACCGTCGGATTGAAAAAATCGCGCTGGCTCGCGGAACCACCTGCAGCCGGATGGAAACTATTTGTGTCTCACCCTGGTATGAGGAAAGGATGGGACGGATGCAGACGAATCGGTGCCGGTCTCGGAGGGCCCGATGATCGTCGGGGCTGCTGTTGCTCCCGGTGCCAACGTGTTGATGATCACCGCAGTGATCATCACGCTCGGCGTCGCAGCACAGATCCTTGCCGATCGCTTCCAGGTTCCCAGTGTCCTGTTTCTCATCCTCACCGGGGTCGCCGTCGGTCCGGAGGGGCTGGGCCTGGTCACCCAGGAGGTGTTCGGCGGCGCGTTGTCGACGATCGTCGGGTTAAGCGTCGCAATTATCGTCTTCGAAGGGGCCTTTCACCTCAATTACGAGGAGATTCACGAGGCGCGCTCGGCTTCCCTGTATCTGGTCACGGTTGGGGCATTGATCTCTTTTACCGGGACCACCGTTGCCGCCCATTACCTTCTCGGGGCCGAATGGGGGATCTCGGGGCTCATCGGGGCCTTACTCATCGCGACGGGTCCGACAGTCATCACGCCGATCCTCGACGTCGTTCCGGTTCGGGACCACGTGGCCGCCGCACTCGAAACCGAGGGAATCGTTAACGACGTCACGGCGGCCATCTTCGCCGTCGTCGTCTTCAAGCTGCTCGCGTCCACCGAGGTCGCCCCCAGCACCTATCTGATCGAGTTCGTCGAGCGGCTGAGTATCGGCGTGTTCGTCGGCTTGGCCACGGCCGTAATCCTCTGGTTCCTTCTCACGCAGGTCGATTTACCCTCCGGCTGGACGCCACAAAACGCTCGACTCATGACGCTTGCCGGGGCGATCATGGCCTTTAGCCTCGCAGATACGATTGCAACCGAGTCGGGGGTCGCGGCGGTCGCCGTTGCGGGAGTGATCCTTGGAAACGTCGATTTACCATTCGAAGAAACGATCGAGGAGTTCAAAGGCGATATCACCCTCCTGGTGCTTTCGTTCGTCTTCATCGCGTTGGCGACGCTAATCGAGTTCGAAGAACTCATCGACCTCGGCGTCGGCGGGCTCTTGTTGGTCGTGGTCATCGCCGTTATTTTGCGACCATTTCTCGTCTTCGTTTCGACCTTCGGCGATCAGTTCACCGTGCGAGAACGGCTCTTTATGGGATTTGTCGGGCCGAGGGGAATCATTCCCGCAAGCGTCGCGACGCTCTTTGCAATCCAGCTGCAGACACCGGCACCTCCCTCGAATCCGGAGGGGGCGAGCATCCTCGCGGGAACCGTGTTTCTCGTTATCTTCCTTACAGTGGTCTTCGAAGGGGGATTCGCGAGACGGATAGCAGAAGTACTCGATGTGATACCAATGCGCGTAATCGTAATAGGCGGTGGAAGAGTCGGGAAAGAACTCGCAAAACGACTCGAGGAGCGGGGCGAAAATGTCGTCATCGTCGAACGAGACGACGAGATTTCCAAACAGCGTCGGGCCGAGGGATTCACCGTTCGCACGGGCAACGGGACCGAAGTCGAGGAACTCAGATCGGCAGGGGCTCAGGAGGCTAAAACCGTGCTCGCGGCGACCGGAGACGACGATACCAATCTCCTCGTCGCCCAACTCGTTCGGGCGAAGTTTGGGTCCGAAGACGTCATCGCCCGGGTGAACAAGCCGGAGAACCGGGACGCCTTCGAGGAACTCGGCGTCGAGGCTGTTTCGGCCTCCACGGCGACGGCCTGGGCCATCGACAATCTCGTCGAGCGGCCGGCCCTCTCGAAGTGGATGACCGAACTCGGCCGAAGCGGTGACGTACAAGAAGTCGAAGTGACCGACGAGGAACTTGTCGGGCGAACCGTCACTGAAATAAACCCGGACCTCCCCGACGGGTGTATAATCGCGCTCGTGACACGGGACGAGGAAAACACCGTGCCGACGGGCGAGACGGCCCTCGAGCGGGGCGACCACCTCACCATCATCGGCCCGAGAGGCGGCGTGAAAGACGCCATCGAGTGGATCCACCCACACGACTGACCGCTTTTTCGAGAGACGACAGGCCAAACACGAGGTTATGGGTCTACCAGCAGACACGAACCCACATTACCCCCGCAGTCGAAAGCCGCATGAATGGAGACTCGGCATCGCGTAATCGTCGGGGATGCGAGACAGCTTCAGGAAGAAGACGACGATTCCGTCGAACTCGTGGTGACGTCGCCACCGTACCCGATGATCGAGATGTGGGATGACCTCTTTACGTCCCTCGATCCGGCGATCGGCGAACGACTCGCGGCGAGTGATGGACCCGGCGCGTTCGAGTTGATGCACGAAGTCCTCACGCCGGTCTGGGCGGAACTCGAACGGGTCCTCGTTGACGGGGGAATCGCCTGCATCAACGTCGGCGACGCGACGCGCACGCTCGGTGAGAGTTTTCGCGTCTATCAAAACCACGCCCGGATCGTCGATATCTTCGAGGAACTCGGGTTCGAGCCGCTGCCGGAGATCCTGTGGCGCAAGCCGAGCAATTCGGGGACGAAATTCCTTGGTTCGGGGACGCTGCCCCCGAACGCCTACGTGACTCTCGAACACGAGTTCATCCTCGTGTTCAGAAACGGATCGGCCCGGCGAGATTTCGAGCCAAGGGATCCCAATCGATACGAGGCGGCGTACTTCTGGGAGGAACGGAACACGTGGTTTTCGGATGTCTGGAGCGGTCTGAAGGGCGAACACCAGTCCCTCGAAAACGACGAGTTACGGGATCGATCAGGGGCCTACCCGTTCGAGATCCCCTATCGCTTGATCAACATGTACAGCGTCTACGGTGACACGGTCCTCGACCCGTTCTGGGGGACAGGCACGACCAGTCTCGCCGCCATGGTCGCCGCCCGGAATTCGATCGGTTACGAACTCGAAGGGGAGTTTGTCACGCGCTTCGATCGGCGCGTCACCGACGTCCCGGCCCTCGCTCGGGACGTGCTCGAAACACGGTTGGCCGACCATCGGGAGTTCGTCTCGACCGCCCGCGAGAGCGGTCGCGAGTTCGGCTATCGGGCCGACCACTACGACGTCCCGGTCACGACGAAGCGGGAGCGAGCC
>CAZJZA010000193.1:0-3510 GCA_964550355.1 uncultured Halobacteriales archaeon | reverse complement strand
AGGGAATCGATGCCGAACGAGCGATCCTGGAAGGTGAAATCGTCGGCTACGATCCCGAAACCGGGGAAATGCTTCCGTTCCAGACGCTCTCGAAGCGTATCAAACGCAAGTACGACATCGGGGAGGCGGTCTCCACCATCCCGGTCACGCTGTTTCTCTTCGATGCGATGTACGTCGAGGGGTCCCTGCTCGATATGCCACTCCGGGAGCGGATCGAGACGCTCGAATCGATTCTCACGGCGTCGCCGAAGGAAATCGAACGGGCCGATAATCGTCGGAAGGGGGACCCGGCAACGCTCGAATCGTTTTACGAGTCGGCCCTCGATGCGGGTCAAGAGGGGCTCATGCTGAAAAACGCCGACGCGACGTACCAGCCCGGCAGCCGGGTCGGTTACATGGTAAAGGTCAAACCGACACTCGAGACACTCGATCTGGTCGTCATCAGGGCGACCTACAGCGAAGGGCGGCGGTCGAACCAACTGGGCCGGCTCTACCTGGCCTGCCGGGAGGAAGAAACTGGTGAATTTCGGGAGATCGGACGGCTCTCGACGGGGTTCACCGACGAGGAACTGACGAGAGTCACCGAACGACTCGAACCCCGTATCCTCGAAACCGATGGCCGGGACGTGTCCCTCGACCCGGAACTGGTCCTGGAAGTCGAGTTCGAAGAACTCCAGCAATCCCCGGAGTACGACTCGGGGTACGCCCTTCGATTCCCGCGTTTCGTCGGTTTTCGCGACGACTTATCGGTCGAGGACGTCGATACACTCGAACGAGTGAACCGGCTCTACGAATCCCAATGACCCGGGTGAGACTGGCTGACGGAATTCGCATCCAGACGGAGGATGGGCGACAAATCGCGGCGGATTCCAGATCCCCAGGCGAGGACGTTTCACTGCTCGGTCATGCCCACGGCGACCACCGCTATACCGAGCCACCGGATGCCGTGGTCGCCTCGGACCTGACGCGGGAACTCGCCGAAATTCGGCGGGACGGGCCAGTACCAGACTGATTTGAGCCATCGTGGATCGAGACCCGCTCGGCAGGCCATGTGCCAGGATAGCGGGCCTTTCTCGTGAAGGGCGAAACGCGAATCCGCTACACGAGCGACTGTTCGACTCGGGATCCAGGCACGGGCGCTTTAACCAAACCAGGCCACCCTGGGCGAGTACTAGAAAAACCCACGTGGGATGATTTATTACCCGACGGGACCGCAGTGTTTTGTGATGGTTCGGAGTCTGGGAAGCGACCCGGTCGGGGTGCACTGAGATGGTCGCAGATCTCGACGACCGAGAGTTCGCCGAGATGCTCGCTGCAATCTGGGAGCACCATGGGTGGACAACCGAGGTCACTGACCAGGGCGGGGAGATCATGGTGGCCGGCGATAGGCCCGACGGCCGCCGTGGACTCATCCTCGTCGCACCGGGCGACTCTGGCCCAGTCGGTAAAGACCGACTCGAGACGCTTCAGACACTCCAGACGGAGAAAGAAATCGACATTCCGGTCGCTGCGACGAGGAGCTCCTTCGACGACGCAGCCAGGGAGATGGCCGACATGAATGGCCTCTTCTTGGTCGACCCGGAAACCCTCGAAGAGACCGCTTCGGCACAGGGTTTCGAGGATTTGCTCAAACAGTACTCGAGGGGAGGTATCGTCCGCCGGTTGCTTCGAGCCGTTTCCCTCCCGCGACTGAACGCCATTCCCCGGCCCAGCCGTGCCATCCCCTCGGTCGGGGCCGGCGGAAACACGCGGTTGCTCATTGCCGTGGCTGTCGTGGTGGTCGTCATCGCGATGTTGGCCGGTGGCAAATTTGGTGAAGGCGCCGGTGGCCTCCTGGCCGGTCTGCCGATTCCCGATTTCGGTCTCTTCGACGCTATCGGAGGGTTTTTGGGCAGCCTTCCGATTCCCGATTTCGGAATTTTTGACGCCCTCGGTGGGCTCTTGGCTGGCTTGCCGATACCCGATCTCGGCTTCGGTGGTGGCGGATACAGCGTCACGGCCGTCTCGTTGACCCAGGGGGATGCCACCCCAATGGAAGTGGAGTGGGACGCCAGGAGACAAAGTGAGGTCGTTGGCCCCAACGGAACGGCCTTTGAACCGCCCGAAAACCACACCTTCGTCGCGGTGCAGCTGAACGCGTCGAATCCAACCGCAGATACAGTGGTCCTCGAACCGGACGCCTTCGCCTTCGCGACCGGACAGCACCGGTACGGCCCACAACTACTCCAAAATGCGAGGGGACAGTTGCCCATCGTGGTGCCCCCAATCTCCTCCTCCGCGGGCTATCTCGTCTTTACCGTCCCCGCCGACTCCACGTCGGGAACGCTTCTTGCGCTCCCGGGGCCGGAAGCGATACCGATCGAGTTCGAGCGCGATACGTCCCTGGAGTACCAGGTAAAGACGGGATGAACCACGCAGAACGGGCTTTCGAAGTGTTTTTAGCCGTTCACGAAGGAAATTCACTAACTCGCTGGCAGGCGGGCCCCAGCGGGCTCCCGAGTTATCGGGACGGAATGTGACCCGGAAGGGTTGAACCACCAACGCCCGCGGCAACCAGCATGACACGAAGCGCCTATTCGTACATCAAAGAAGCGTGGCGGAATCCCGACGACGGGAAACTCGCCGAACTGCAATGGCAGCGAAAACAGGAGTGGCGAAAGGAGGGGGCCATCGAGCGAATCGACCGCCCCACCCGACTCGATAAGGCCCGCGAGCTGGGCTATAAGGCCAAACAGGGCGTGGTTCTGGCACGCGTGAGCGTCCGGAAGGGAACCGCCCGAAAGTCCCGCTTTACGGCCGGCCGGCGGTCGAAGCGCACTGGCGTGAACCGGATCGGGCGCGGGAAGAACCTCCAGCGGATCGCCGAGGAACGGGCTACCCGGAAGTTCCGGAACCTCCGCGTGCTTAACTCCTACTGGGTCGGTGAGGACGGCAGCCAGAAATGGTTCGAAGTGATTCTGCTTGATCCGAACCACCCGGCCATTGAAAACGACACTGACCTGAATTGGATCTGCGACTCTGCCCACGAAAACCGCGCCCTCCGCGGTCTCACGACGGCCGGCGACCGCGCCCGAGGGATGCTCAAGCGGGGCACCGGCTCCGAGCACACCCGCCCGAGTGTCGGCTCTCGGGACTGATTCCTCGGCCTGTAGCGGTCTGCGACCGGTTTTCTCACTCAACCGATCGATCCGCGATCGGGTTTTTCCTCCCTCAGGGAGCCGACCGGCCGAAGTCGTGCTGCTATGTGGGTGTTTATCAATTGCCAGGTTCACAATAGGCATATGACACCGTCCGATCGATCGCTGGCGGAAGTCTCCCCGGACAGGCTCGTCGATCGCGTCCGTTCGGCAGGCGTTTCGGGGGCCGGCGGGGCCGGATTTCCCGCTTACGCCAAGTGGGACCGGATCGATGAGGTAGACGCAATCTTGATCAACCATCAGGAGAGCGAACCGAACTTCGTCAAAGACCGGTATCTCGGTCGCGAACACGCAGAGGAACTGGCTACGCTCA
>CAZJZA010000192.1:0-3519 GCA_964550355.1 uncultured Halobacteriales archaeon | reverse complement strand
GGCTCTATTGAATCCGACGAGGGCGCGGGGATCACGGTTTCACGGCCCGTTTGACGTTGTGAACTGAGGCGGCGAGGACGATCTCCCGAAATTGACGGAACCAGGCCCGAGCTGACACGGAATCAAGGATTGATCGCTTGATTGAAGAGTTCACAGTTTCTGTCAACGCACGTTGATTGTACAAATCCGCATCAAGCCGCGCATTATGAGCGTGATCTATCGGCTGATAGAGACGGTGTTTGATGAGTGGGCGAACACCGTTTTCACGGAGTTGCTCTCTGAATGCCGCCGAATCATATCCTTTGTCAGCCGCCAAACTCTCCAAACTGCCAGTATTCCGACGT
This sequence comes from uncultured Halobacteriales archaeon, assembly GCA_964550355.1. Classification (GTDB taxonomy): domain Archaea; phylum Halobacteriota; class Halobacteria; order Halobacteriales; family Halobacteriaceae; genus Halodesulfurarchaeum. The sequence goes on along the minus strand of CAZJZA010000192.1, from coordinate 3,175 downwards.
GATAATTTCGGCCCGATTTTCGCGTCATTTGGCCATTTTGCCGAGACATCGAGGTCAATTATCGCCTGGTCAGCAGTGTCGATCAACAGCGTTACCTTAAGTGTCTCAACGGATCTATCAATTCTCCGTAAATAGTGTGATGAAGCTTGGTTTCGGTCAATGAATGTTGCATCTACTGCTCCTCGACCTGAGCGGTCGAGCAGCTTTGAAGACCGGCTCAAAAGACCTCTCCAAACGTGCATCGGTGCTCGATTAAACGACCGATACAACGTTGAAGCGTTAGGAAAACCGTGGAGTGGTAATTGAAGCAATCCACGGACACGATCCATCTCTGAGGCCAAATCTACAACGTCCTCGTAGGACTTTTCTTCATGTATTCGAAGGTAGTGAAGAACGACGTGCTTCCAGCCAGCAAACCCGTTTCCTCTCGGATTGCTTACCTTGAGAAGACCGGCGTCGGAATACTTTTTGGCGAGACTCGCTACTTGCTTGACGAAGCGGAAGAGGACTTTAGGCACAACCGTACTCTCCCGCTTCATACTACTAGTTCTGTCGGATTAACTAGACGCTGTCCCCGGATTCAATAGAGCCGTGCCAGAGAAGACATCTTGATTGGTAGTACCCTCCGCGTCTTGACTTTCTGAAGTGGTCTGGCCGCCCTGATTGCCAGCACTAGCGAGGGCTGTTGCACCAGTAATGGTAATCGATTCATTCGTGAAGGATGTTTCTTGTCCGGTATCATCCTCGACATCAGTCGTAATATTGACTTCCAGAGTATCCGTCGGCTCGGGGGTGACTGCAGTGGATGTTAATAGGAGCTGGCCATTAGTAGCGCCATCTGCTCCACCAGATGGGAAGGTGTAATCGCCCGTGACTTCCTCACCGTTCAGCCAAACCTCAACGTCCCCAGAGCCAAGGGCCGTACCTGTATCTTCTGCTGTCTGATCTGCATCCGTGAAGACAGCTTCAGCGAAGGCAATCTCGATTGTTGACGTGCCACTATCGTCATATTCGATAGCACTCGTCAACGACGGAGCGCCAGGAGCGGAGGCTCCTGTGGTATCTTTGTCCTGCGTGAAGGTCTTGCTCACAGTGAAGCTGTCTTGCGTGGTGCCATCACTGGCTGCAAGTTCGACGGAGAAATCCTTCGATTCGGCGTCCGTCGGGTTGATGACGCTGCTGACATCAACGGAGATGCTATCCCCTGCCGAGACTGATGTCGCCGACGAAAGCTTCGTCGCAACAACGTTGCCTCGAACTGTTGTGTTATCCGAAAGGTCACCAGATCCACCTAAATTAACAGTCACGTCATCGGCACTCGTAGCGCCCGAAGTGCCTTCATCAACGTTAGTCAGGTTCGCATCATCCATCGTAACGTTGACCCACATTACATCACTGCTATAATCTTCTTCAGCGTCTGCTACGAAGTCATATGTTTGTCCGATCTCTTCGATCTCGTCAGCTGGAGTGCTTAACGAGCCCGATGTATTTGTCGCCGCGGCCGCACTCCCGGCGAACGCGATGGAGCCCACTGTAATCGAGAGCACCATCAGCGCGGCAAGGAACAGGCCACGGAGTTTGTCGTTTTTGCTTGTCATGTGTATCGTTCGGTTTCCTGGCTACTTCTCGGTTCAGACGACGGTGCCTTACTTCGAGGCCCGGTCCAGGCGCGGGCGGGTAGGGGTGTCTAATTTTACTGCAGCATGCCATAAATACTTTCAGGTGTTGATTCGCGGATATGGCCCCTGACAACCCCTCACATGCCGAAAGACGATGAATTCGGTTGTAGTAACCGAAGATCACCATTCATAGAAAAACAATAGAACCACCTTCTTTTCTATCTACCCCTCAAAAGAACCCACTATTGATGAGCACGGGGCCAAAGTCACCGGCCGATTCATTTGAAGAAAGTCTGCCATCGGTTTGCGTGGTAACCCACCCGCTTGGCCAGGCAGGAGAAAATGCCACCCGGACGCTGCTCGATATCTTCGGAGCAATCACCAGTGTTTCTCTTATTACTGCTGCATTACCGGCCGATTCCTCGATTCGAGAGGAGTTCGAAATAGTCGAAATTACCGAGAAAGCTACCGGATCCAACATCATTACCGCTGCAATCCGGTTTGTTTTCAATCAAATTCGAATGAGTCGTGAGTTACTCCGACGGGACGAGGAGATTGTCTTGTTTTTCGGCGCAACGGCGTACCTGATTCCGATGGTAATAGCCCGAATCAGCGGCCATACAGTCATCGTCGAGCCCCGAGGAGACGTCCCGTTAACCCTCAAACTGAATTGGGAACGAAAACTGCCAACATTTATCGCTGGCATTTTAGCCGGCCTGGTCCGCGCTCTCGAACGTTTCGGGTTCTGGTTTGCGGATCGGGTCGTCACGTACACCCCTGAAATGGCTCGCGAACTCGATCTGGACCCAGAGACTCCAGACGTCTATCCCCATGGGGCCAGGTATGTTGATACGGAGAACTTCAGCAGTACCAGGCCATACGAGGAACGTGATACAGCGGTGGGATTTATCGGACGTCTCGATGAAGAAAAGGGGATTCGAGAATTGGCCAAGGTTGCAAAAAAGGTACCAGACGGTGTAACGTTTCGCTTCGTCGGTGACGGGCCCCTGCGCGGGTGGTTACAGAGCGAATTAGCCGACGAGATCGACTCCGGTTCGGTTATTCTCACAGGGTGGGTGGATCACGAAGACGTTCCGGCTGAGTTGAATCAGTTAAAACTCCTAGTAATGCCCTCACAACCGACCGAGGGTTTGCCAACGACAATTCTAGAAAGCCTCGCGTGCGGGACCCCTGTCTATGCAAGCCCAGTTGCTGGAGTCCCGGATGTGGTAAAAGAGGGTGAAACCGGATTTCTGATGGATTCACGAGATCCGGAGACACTCGCTGACTCCGTTGCTGAAATTCTGGATCGGGATGATCTGGGTGATATCAGCGCTCAAGGTCGTCACCTGATTACAGAAAAATATAGTTTCGAGGCGGCCGTCGAACGCTACACCAGATTGCTACAGGAACTCGCTTAAAACACGGATTGGTCCGGGAAAAAGGACAGCGCTTTTTCGCGGATCCGTTCAGAGATGGCCAAGAGGACGATGGTATAGACAGCTGCACCGGCGAACACGAGAAGGATAGTCAGGTAATTGTTCGGTGGAATCGGC
>CAZJZA010000191.1:0-3530 GCA_964550355.1 uncultured Halobacteriales archaeon | reverse complement strand
GATGAGGTCACGCGCTTCCTCGAGCGCCTCTTTGAACGAGGTGTTTGTCGGGTCCTTCGGGTCGTTCAGACCCAGTGCCACCACGAGTGAGACGTCCTTGTTCTTCGAGTGGATAAACTCGACGACGTCGGGATGGGAGATGCGCATGACCGCCATCTGAGCCCCGCGGCGCGTGCCGCCCTGCGCGATGGTCTCGGTCATCTGATCGAAGGTCCGCATGAACGTGATCGGTCCCGAGGCGATTCCTCCAGTCGAACCGACGGTGTCGCCGTACGGGCGAAGCTTCCAGAAGGCATACCCCATGCCGCCTCCGCTCTGGAACGTTAATGCGGCCTCCTTTGCCGTCTCGTGGATGTCCGCGAGGTCGTCTTCGGGAGAGTTGACGAAACACGCAGAGAGCTGCTGAAGTTCGTTTCCGGCGTTCATCAGCGTCGGCGAGTTCGGCATGAACGAAAGTGTCGACATAAACTCCTCGTACTCGGTAGCCAGGGTTTCCACGTGCTCCTTGATTTCCTCCGGGAGCGTTGGAACGACCGTTTCGTAGGTGAACTTGTTGACGTTTTCCGACGTGAGTTCGGTCTCGAGGTCAGCGTCGACGGTCGCCCCCTCCCCGAAGACGTCCGCGCTCAGTTCGTCCCGGCGCGGATGGTCGGGTTTGATCTGGTCGGGCCGGACGGTGACCTCGATGTCCCGTTTCGCGGCTTCATAAGGTGTCTCTGCGAGCGCGATGTTCCGGGCGACCCGTGAGAAGAGGTCCTCCTGGTCCTCGACGAGATTCCCCTCGGCGTCCTGTTTGAGATAGCGTGCCGGGAGGATGTTGTGATAGGCGTTCGCGGTGAGCCGATCCTCAAGGGTCTCACCGGTGACGCGTTTGACGGGCAACGTGTACTCCCCTGTCGTGTCCGTGCTCATCTCGGTACCTCCAGTGTCAGTCGTGACCGCGAATGTCCCATGTACATGTATTGTGTCTCCGCTCTGAGCCCCATACCGACAGACCCGCTTCGTTTTCCCGCTCCCGAGGCGTGGATTATTGCCTCACCTGGCGGGTGTGTAACCACTACTTCGGTAACGCCGGGACCAGTATAAGGCTACTCAAAGCGGACCGAAAGTGAAATTGGTCGGGTCAAATGGTCTCCGTCCAAGTTCCCTCAAAAATCGGCAGTCGTTGCCGTTTCCGATCGGGCCAGTTCCCGCCGCTCCCAGGCGGCCACCAGGAAGTTCCCGATGATCTCGTGACCCACGGCGGTGAGCACACTTTCGGGATGGAACTGCACGGCTGTGAGCGGATACTCGCGATGGCGGATCGCCATCGGGATCGACTCGCCGTCGTGATCAGTACGGGCTGAAATCTCGAACCCGTCTGGCACGTCGAGTGCCACGAGTGAATGGTACCGGCCGCCCTGAAAACCCGCTTCGATCCCGTCAAAAATCCCCTCGCCGTCGTGCTCGACGGTGGCCGCTTTCCCGTGGACGGGTTCCGGGGCTGTTCCGACCGTCCCGCCATAGACGGACACGGCCGCTTCCATTCCAAGACAGACTCCAAGTGTCGGAATCGAGGGGGATAATTCGTCCAGCACGGGTGCAGAAACCCCGACATCGCGATCGTTTTTCGGATGACCTGGACCGGGACTGATGAGAATCGCGTCGGGTTCCTCCCGACGGACCGCCTCGAGGTCCACGGAGTTTTTCAAAACCACCGTCTCCGGACGGCTCCCATCCGGCAGTTGGGTTTCCGAGACGTACTCCACGAGGTTGTAGGTGAACGAGTCGTAATTGTCGACGACGAGGACCTTCATCGGGTCTGCTCCCCCGGTGTTTCGATGGCTTCGACCGCGGTAAGGGCACCGTCCATCTTCGCTTCGGTTTCTTTGTACTCGCTTGCAGGATCGGAGTCAGCGACGATTCCGGCCCCGGCCCGCACCCTGAGCAGGTCGGGTGTGCCATGTTCGACCGTCGCCGTCCGGATTACGATAGCCATGTCGGCGTCCCCTTGCCAGGAGACGTATCCCACGCCCCCGCCATAGACCCCCCGCGGCTCAGTCTCGAGGTCGTGAATGAGTTCCATCGCCCGGATCTTGGGCGCACCAGAGAGGGTGCCGGCCGGGAAACAGGCCCGGATCGCGTCGAAGGCATCCTGGTCCTCGCGGAGCTGGCCCGTGACCGTCGACTCGATGTGCTGGACGTGGCTGTACTTCAACACCCGCATGAATTCCTCGACGTCGACGCTCCCCGGGCGGGACACGCGTCGGACGTCATTACGGGCGAGGTCGACCAGCATCGTGTGTTCGGCCCGTTCTTTGTCGTCGGCCAGCATCTCCCCGGCCAGCCGCCGGTCTTCTACGGGACTCGATCCCCGGGGACACGTGCCGGCAATCGGATTGTTCAACACCGTGTCCCCGGCGACTGAAACCAGCGTCTCGGGACTCGCCCCGATTATGGACCGATCACCGTGTGAGAGCAAGTACATGTAGGGTGAGGGATTCACCGACCGCATCGATTCGTAAAGCGCCACGGGATCGATGTCACCCTCCAGCTCACGGGTCCGCGAAATCACCGCCTGATATACCTCGCCCTCGTTTACGGCCTGTTTCGCCTCAGCAACCGCGTTCTCGTAGACTGCTCGGTCGCCAGCTCGTTCCGCTGTTCGCCGAAAACCACCGGTCGAGGACGACTCCGCCTGCGTCAGCCGGTCCGCGACGGATCGGGCCTCGTCTCGTAATTCCTCGTACACCACTCCCGAGTCGGCCGAGGGAGGGACCACGGGTGTGAACACGAGCGTGACCGTCTCTGCTGCGTGATCGAAGACGAGCGTCCGCGTCGAGAGCGCAAACTGCGCGTCGGGGACCCGACGTTCCGGCCGCTCCAGACCGACTTCGTTGAGCCAGAGGTCGTACACGGCATCGTAAGCCAAAAAGCCGACGACACCGCCGGAGAGAAGTTGCCGCTCGGCGTCGGGAAATCCGCGCCGCTCGATGTCCGGAAGCGCACCACGAAGCCGATCTAAGACATCACCATCTCCCAAACTCACGAGATCAGCTGCAGCTGTGTCGCGAAGCCGTTCGACGTGATCGCCTTTGGCATCCAGCGTAATGACCGCGTCCGGATCGTATCCCACGAAGGAAAAACGGGCATGTCGATCCGTGGAACTCACAGCAGAGAAGGCGTCTGCCGGATCGCTTCCAGCCGTCTTTTCGCCACTCTCGAGAAGGAAACCGTACTCGCTTTTCCCGTCGAGTGAAACCGCGGCTGAGAGTGGTGTAACCTCTACTGGTAGCTCCGCTGTGACTCGGACGACGACGGGTTCTGAAGCCGAAACGAGATCGGCAAATTCGGATCGCGAGACGTCGAGCAGATTCATCGAGTGTCCTCCCCCAATACGGCTCGCTCGACGAACTGGCTGACCTTCGCCGAATCTTTTCGTCCAGGTTTGGCTTCGACCCCGGAGGATACGTCGACACCGTAGGGCTCGACAGTTGCGACGGCCTGACCGACGCTTGCTGGTGTGGGGCCGCCGGCGAGGATCAGCGGAG
>CAZJZA010000190.1:0-3550 GCA_964550355.1 uncultured Halobacteriales archaeon | reverse complement strand
TCGACGACGAGGCTCGGCTGGTCGGGATCGTGACCCAGCGCGACCCCGTCCACATTTTCGAGCCGACAGACCGCACGCTCTGGATTCCGGTCGGATTGCCTCCCTTCCTCGAGCCGGTCGATTACGCGATCGAAGCCTCCTTCGGCGACCTCGACATCGAAATCGATCTCGCCCGCCAGGCGGGCGACCCGGTTAGTTCCGTCATGACCGAGGACGTGGTCACGGTGGCACCCGAGACCGACATCGAGACCGTCATCGAAATACTCGCCCGCCCGGAGCCGAACGTCAATCGCGTGCCGGTGACGACGGATGGATTCGTCGACGGGATCATCACCCGGCAGGACGTACTCACGTATCTTCACGAGACGGGAAAACTCGCTTCGCTCACCGGGGACGAGACGGAACGCTAAAATCGGCGACCGACCAGTGCTGAGCCGTGTCGCGAATCCGAAGTGTCCTCTCCTGGGTCCTCCTCTCGGCGGTGTGGGGAACGGCGTTCATGGCGATCAAAGCCGGGCTCGACCCCTTCGCGGACGCGCCAGTCCTGTTTGCGGCCTTCCGATACGATATCGCGGGCCTGCTGATGCTCGCCTATGCGGTTCTGACCGTTGATCAGTGGCGACCGCAAACCCAGAAGGAATGGGCATTGAGTCTCGTGGGCGGTGCGTTCATGATCGCCGGCTATCACGCTTTCTTGTTCGTCGGCGAGTTGTCCACCACGAGTGCCGTCGCCGCCGTGATCGTGAGCCTCAGTCCGATCCTCACGACCGGATTCGCCAGAGTCCTGCTCCCGGGACGAGCGCTCTCCAGACTGGGTATCCTGGGGCTCGGATTCGGCCTCCTCGGCGTCGTCGTCATCGCCCAGCCGGATCTCGCTGCGCTTTCGGAAACGGCGATGGTCGGGGAACTTCTCGTCTTTTTGGCCGCGGTGAGTTTCGCGCTTGGAAGCGTGCTCGCGACGACGATGGAGACGAGGCTCCCGATCGAAACGATGGAAGCGTGGTCGATGGTGATCGGCGCGATCATGCTCCACGGCATTAGTTTCGGTCTGGGTGAGAGAGTCGGATCTGTGGCGTGGAGCATCGACGGTCTGGCCGCGCTTGGCTACCTGTCGGTGGTCTCAAGCGCGCTTGGCTTTCTCATCTACTTCGAACTCCTCGATCGGCTGGGGCCGGTCGAAATCAACCTCGTCTCCTATGCGGCACCGATCTGGGCAGCCCTCGCGGCGTGGATCGTGCTCGAGGAATCCGTCTCGATCGCGACCGTGATCGGGTTTGCAATCATCCTCGTCGGCTTCTGGCTAATCAAGCGGGAAGCGATCGCCCAGGAACTCGCCGGCGTCGCCCGGATTCTGGGACGCGACGCGTGACTTGACATTCCCACGATCACAAGAAGGGAGTTCTTATGCAGCCCACCAGAACGCTTCGCGTTCTGGGGACGACAGAAGTCGTGGGCTTCCGCTTTCTATTTGTCAGTGACGACCTACAACCAGATATGCACGTCCGCGAGGCAACAGTAGAGGACATCCAGGCGATTCGACAGGTGGCAGAGGCAGCCTGGCGATCGGACTACACCGACGCAGTGGAACAATCGGCCATCGAGTCCGGGGTCAATCACTGGTATAGCGATCCGGTCGTTCGGATGGAACTCTCGAACCCGGGAACGGAGTTCCGCGTCGCGGAAGTCGAGGAGGTGATCGTCGGATTCGTCCACGCCCACCGAAGCGGACCGGTCGGAACGATTCTCCGGCTTCACGTGAGCCCGGAGTATCGCGAATCCGGGGTCGAGGGAGGGTTGTTCGAATCGATAGCACAGGATCTCGACGGAGAAAAAACGGATTTCCGTGCGACGGTGCTTGCGGCAAACGATCACATGAAGGCGTTTTACGAAAAGCGAGGATTCGAGCATAGCGATACCGAACAGACCACGATCGGTCAAACCCAATACGACGAGACGGTTCTCGAACGGACCTGATCACTTCGCGGTCGCAATCTGCTCGAACTGCGCGTCGGTGAGATCAATTTCGGTGGCCTGAAGATCTTCTTCGAGTTGCTCGATCGACGTGGCTCCGGCGATCGGCCCAATGACCTGCTCGTGGGCGAGTAGCCAGGCGAGACTTACCTGTGCGGGCGTCGCCTCGACTGCTTCGGCCACGGCCTCGACCTCCTCGAGCACGTCGAAGTTCTCCGGTATGAGATACGAGTCGACGAAGTGCTCGTCCGTCGCGCCCCGGGAGTTGGCCGGCGGGGCCTCTCCCCGACTGTACTTGCCGCTCAAGAAGCCCCCGGCGAGTGGCGACCAGGGGATCACGCCGAGTTCGTACTCCCGGCACATGTCGAGATACGGGCCTTCGATTTCCCGGTTGACCGCGTTGTACCGCGGCTGGACCACTTTGAAGGGCTCATAGCCCTCGCGGTTGGCGATCTCGTTTGCCATAACGACCTTCCACGCGTTGGGCTCGAGCGTCGACGCGCCGAGATAGTTGACTGACCCGTCCCGGACGAAGTCGTCGAGTGTGCGCATGAACTCCGCCGCGGGGGTCGCGTCGTCCCACCGATGGATATAGAGCAAGTCGACGTAGTCCGTCCCCAGTCGGTCGAGGATCAGGTCGATCTGTCGGCGCAGATGTTTTCGCCCGAGACCGCGCCCGTTCGGATCGCCCTCGCGGGTCGGCCAGTAGATCTTCGAGGCGATGACGAAATCCTCGCGATCGCGCGTTTCGAGCCAGTCCCCGATGTAGGATTCGGCCCGCCCGTCGCCATACATGTCCGCGGTATCGATGAACCGGCCACCAGCCGCCTCGTAGACGTCGAGGAGGCCGTGGGCCTGTTCGCGCCCGATCTCGATCGCGCCCGTGTCGTCCTCGCGGCCGAACCGCCAGGTTCCGAAGGCGATTTCGGAGACCCGCGTTCCGGTTCTCCCGAGAGGGATCGTCTCCAGGTCCATGCCTGTGTGATGGGGAGGCACGGACAAAAAACCGCCCTAATCAGTCGGTGTTGTAGTGACGGCCCAACACGAGTGCCAACACGTGGACGGCGATCAGGACGGCGACAGTGAGTTGCATCGTCGGCGTTTCAAGTCCACGGAGGATCAGGGGGACGTAGATGAAGGGGAGGCCAACCCCGGCCCAGAAGCCGGCGGCTTCGACCGGTTGGAGGAGCATCCCGGATTGGGGAGGGTGCGCGGCGGGCGAATCGTGGGTGAGGGAGGGACGTGACATTGGAGGGCACCTCGACAGAAAAAGCATGGAGTGCCAGGATGATATAAGGGGCCGAACGTTCGGATCAATTTACCCGGGTAAATAGAATCAGCGGTCGTTTCAGTTCATTTAATCGCACGTGCTCCAGCCTCGAAACGGTTTATCGAGGTATCTCCTTTCACAATACCGATTTGTGCATCGTTTCGACGAGGGTTTAAATCGGATGGGAAGGCCATGCCGAGACATGGTACGAGCGAAATCACGACTCGATGTGCAACCCGCCTCCATCATATCGCGGACAATCGCGTTTCTTATCGATGGTCTGGTGCTGGGCGTTGCCACAGCAATCCT
>CAZJZA010000189.1:0-3562 GCA_964550355.1 uncultured Halobacteriales archaeon | reverse complement strand
ACGACGCCCTGCACCTGCACCGAGGCCCGGATTCTGGAATCAGTCATCGACGACGGAGCGGATTACTCCTCACCATCACCTGCGCCGGTGTGACTGTGCGGCAGCCGATCCGGATTCGACGGTTCGTGAGCGTGATTGTGGGTATGACTATGCTCCACGTGTGCGTGAGACTCGCCTCTTGCTCCGTGGCCGCCGTCTGATCCATGACCGCCGACTCCATGCGTGTGAGAATGGGGCCCCTCTGCCTGTCGGTGGGAGCGTAAGAAGGCCGCGAGACCATCAACTCCCTCGCCGTCCCGGGCGTTCGTTTCGAACACCGGCAGTTCGGGCGCCGCTCGCTTGATGTCACCCCGCACTCGATCGAGGTCTGTGCCGACGGCCTCCGCGAGGTCGATCTTGTTCACGACCGCCGCATCGACCGCCTGCACCAAGAGCGGATGTTTGCCGACCACGTCATCTCCCTCAGTGGTGCTGATTACCAATATCCGGAGACTCGCCCCGAGTGGAAAGTCCGCCGGACAGACCATATTCCCGACGTTCTCGACGTACAACGTATCGAGCCTGTGGAGATCGAAAGCCGACAGGGCCGAGCCGACCCCGTCAGGATCGAGATGGCACTCCTTACCCGTATTGATGTTTTCGACCGGAATGCCGTACTCCCGGAGCCGGGTCGCATCGTCCTCGCCGGCAACGTCCCCGACGATGGCCCCGATTTCTTCCGCCGCCGGGGCCCTATCGAGTAACTCCTCGATCAGTCGAGTCTTTCCTCCGCCCGTGCTCCCGACAAATTCGACGGCGAAAACGCCGTGCTCGTGGACGAGCGTTTCGTGAAGGTCGCCCGCTTGCTCCCGAATCGCCGCCAGCACGTCTGCCTCCGCGTCAGACCCGCCCGCATCCGTTCCGAAGTCCTCGTGCCCGAGTCGATGAGCCCGGGCGAGACCGCGCTGATCCGAGCTGGTGAGATTTTGGCCTGAATCGAGTGATCGGCCCACCCATGCGCCGAACACGTCGGGAACGCGAAATGGGCGATTCACTGCATCGATGCGAGCCAGTCCTGTCGGCAATTTCTGATACATGGTGGTGGTCAATGGGGTTGCATGGTAGTAGTCAATGGGGTTGCTCCGGCCGGTTTTCCTCTCGCGCTGCGGTTTCACCTGTCTTTTCGGCATCGGCCCGCTCGGGTACCTCGATGCTCGAAAGTCTGCATTCTCTCCCTTCCACGAGTTCGGCCCGGCTCCCACAGTTTGGACAGCGGATGTCTGGCGCAAATCCGGTTGCAAGGCCCAGTTCGTCCGGGGTGTCTCGAAAACCACAGTCACAGGTAGCCACCGGTTCGATGGTCTCGGTCCGAATTGTTGCCTCCGCTGCGGGGGTGTCCTCGACGATGGCCTCCAGACAAAACACCAACTGATCCAGATTGACGTGAGTCACCCGGCCAATTTCGAGGGTCATCTCGTCGATCCGGTCGGCCCCGTGTTCGTCCGCGGCCGCGAGGGCGCGCTCCAGAATACCCTGGGCGACGCTGATTTCGTGCATCAGCAGATCCGGGGAAGTGCTTCCCCCTCCGGTTCGCTGAGATAGCGACGACCGAACCCGGTGTCGACGACCACTCTCCCGGCATGCTCTTCGGTCGCGTGGCCGACGATATCGGCGGTTTCGCCGCCGGAACACGCCTGGATCGTTTCGAGCACCGCTTCGGCATCGTCCGGGTCGACGCCGAGAACGACTTTGCCCTCGTTAGCGACCGCGAGTGGATCGATGCCGAGCACTTCGCCTGCGGAGGCGGTGGCCCCCGAGAGAGGGATAGACTGCTCGTCGAGGTCGATCCCGACGTCGGCTTTCTCAGCCATCTCGTTCAGTGCGTTCGCGAGCCCACCACGGGTCGGATCCTTCATCGCGGTAATCGTGCCGGCGGCCATAGCGCTCCGGACGAGTTCGTTCACTGGCGCCACGTCGCTCTCGAGGTCGCCGGTGAAGTCAAACCCCTCCCGGGCGGACAGGAGTGCGATCCCGTGATCGCCCATCTCCCCGCTCACGATGAGCGCATCGCCGGGTTCGAGTCCGGCATCGCTCACCGTCACTTCGCGGTCGACGTAGGCGACTCCAGCCGTGTTGATGACGATCCCGTCGACTTCGCCGTTTCCCATCACTTTTGTGTCACCAGTGGAGATCGCCGTGCCTGCTTCCACAGCGGTGGCTGCCATCGATTCGATCACCCGCTTCACGTCTTTTTTGGGGGTTCCTTCCTCGAGCACGAGCGAACAGGTCAGTGCCGTCGGCTCCGTGGCCCCCATCACGGCCAGATCGTTGACCGTTCCGGCCACGGCGAGTCGGCCGATGTCCCCACCCGGGAAGAATCGCGGGGTGACGACGTGGCTGTCAGTTGTGACAACGAGTGCGCCACCCTCGCCAACCGGATGGACGGCACCATCGTCCAACTGCGGCAATCCGACGTCAACCGCCGGCCCATCCCCATCACTGGCGGCCATCGCTTCGGTTCCGTCCCCGTTCCCGAGAAAGCGGGGCACCACGAGGTCTTGCAAAAGCGAGCGCATCGCGCCACCGCCGGCTCCGTGTGCCAGGGTGACGAATTCCTCCGGGTTTTCGTCGGTATCAGTTGTGGTGTCTCCTGTCATCGTTAGAGGTCCGGATGCCCACCGTATTCGTGCCAGATCTTGCAGGTACCTTCGCTGCTCACCATGCAGGCACCCACGGGATTGCCCGGGGTGCACTCCTCGCCGAACAGTTCACACTCGTCCGGGTCCGCTTTGCCGGCCATGATGTTCCCACAGATGCACTGTTCTGTCAGTGGATCGGGGCCACCGGTATCCGGCTCGATGTCGAAGCGCCCCCTGGTGTCGTACTCGGCGTACTCGTCACGTAGCACCAGATTCGCCCCCGGAATTTCAGCAATTCCGCGCCACTCCCCGGCGGTCGTCTCGAAAACCGACCACATCGTTTCGAGGGCTTCCTCGTTGCCAGCTTTGGTGACACACCTGGGATAGGCGTTTTCCAGCCCGGCGACGTCCGCTTTGATGTACTCGAGGAGTCGTTCGACGCCCAGTAACACGTCGATCGGTTCGAATCCCCCGACTACGATGGGCAACTCGAACTCCTCGACGAACGGTTCGAACAGGCCATAGCCCGTGATCGTCGCTGCATGGCCGGCCGCGAGAAATCCGTCGATGTCTACGTCGGGCATTTCGGCGACGACCTCCATCGCGGGTGGGACGTACTTGTGCGCTGAGAGCACCGAGAAGTTCTCGGGCGGATGGTCCGAAAGAATCGCCGCTGTGGGGGCTGCCGTGGTCTCGAATCCGGTCGCAAAAAACACCACTTCAGTTTCGGGGTTCGTTTCTGCGATTTCGACGGCCTCGCTCGCCGAGTACACGACCTCGACGTCGGCCCCACCGGCACGCGCGTCCGCGAGGCTCTTCTCGGTCCCCGGGACACGAAACATGTCCCCATAGGTGGCGACGATCGCGTCCTGTTCCGCGACGGCGACGGCCTCGTCGACTTCCGGCATGTTCGTCACGCAGACGGGACAGCCCGGTCCCATCCG
>CAZJZA010000188.1:0-3623 GCA_964550355.1 uncultured Halobacteriales archaeon | reverse complement strand
CCCCTGCCCGGCCCAGTCTCCCCCTCCGGTCCCACCCGGTGGAACCACGATGGCGACTCCCGTGCGAGCATGGAGGGAGACCGGTCGATTGAACCCCAGAGTCTCGGGCTGTCCGTCGTTGTCGATATCTGCCCGCACCCGTTTTTGCTCCCTGACGTACTCGATGGTGCCGTTCGGCACGCTCCCTGGCGCAGCGCGGCGAGTCCGAACCGCAAACCGATCGTACGAGCCCTCGACCGAGACAGTCCAGGCGTTTGCCGTTGCATACCAGGACCCAGGCAACGGGAGGAGCGGGAGTCCAGCGGGTAGACTTCTGACCTTGGTCTGTGTCGCCTTGTCCCACACTTTTGTTCCCGCTTTCGTTCCCACTGCTTTCGCCGATTCTTCGACCAACGGGGAGGCCCCGGACGTGGCTTCAGTACGTGCAATCTCGACGAGCGATTGGGACACCCGTACCTCGGCCTTTGACTGGACATCCGTCCCGGCGACGCGCAGGGCGACACGGAGTCTGTCCCGCTCGGTAGCCGACATCCCTCGTGGCAGGTCGTCCGCGATCGCTCGAGCCAGTCGGCCATCAGCGACAGCCATAGCCCGATCGGACACCGCAGGCCACCCCTTGGCTGCCGACCGGACGGTTCGGCCGGCCTGTCGGGACCCAATTGACTGTGCGAGGACCGACCGATATCGGACGGTTGCCGCGTCGACCGAATCATCGAGTTCCCGACGGAGTGCCCGAATTGCCCGTTGGTCCCCGGTCCTCGACTGTTCGAGGACCTGAAGAGTCTGGGCAGCAGTTCGGAGCGAAACCGATGTCTTTCCGGGCGCGTCGACTCGATCGGCGACTGCATCGGCTGCATCACCGTAGGGCACGGTAAAGATATTCACGTTTCTGGCGGCAAGCAGAGGGGTGCTCCCGTCGGGCGGGTCGACGGAGAGATAGGCTGGTCCGCCCTCGACCGCGGAGACGTAGGTTTCCGCCGTCGGCGACGACCGTTCGGGGGCGCTACTCGGAATCATGTGAGACTCGAGCTGGTCGGCAAAGGCGTTTTGGGCCTTTTGAAAAAGCGGCGTCCGGGAATTGAGTCGGTCGGTCACCCGATCGAGATAGGTCACACGCGAGGCCGCGACTGCGCGATCTACAGCGCCCCCATAGCGGGCAGGGGTATCGAGCAACCCGGCACGGTTGTTCCTGATTTTCCCGGCGAGTTCCGAGGCCGGATTCGCCGAACTCGCCACCGAGCGCGTTTCGAGTGACACCGAGACGTCACGAATGGCGCGGCGGAGGTCGGCAGTCCGGCGGGCTGTGCGTTCTGTTGCTGACTCGGGCGGATCGATGTTCACTCGACGCCACCCCGAATTACCCGTCCTTTTGACGGCCGATACCGCACGGGCCTCGAGGTCGGAACCGGACAGTAATCGATCCGTTGCGGTGGCTTTGAGACGGTCGCGGGCCACCGTCCCGAACGGGCACCGGCCGTCGGGCCGGTCGGGAGCAATTCCCGGGGCCCGGTACCGGCAGGTGAGGTCCAACCCAACGCGATGGGTCGTTCGATCAAGCGTTTGTGTCGTCCCGTATGTGTCGTTCCCAACCCAGTAGTGAGTCGTCACGGTTTCCTCGATTACCCGCCCCGTGTAGGTGCGAAGCGTCGTCCCCTGGCCACCGGCCCATCGACCGCCGTCGAGCCACCGCTCCGTACGCGACCACGAATAGACCTTGGTGGTGTTCTCCGGCGGCGACCCGAAGGTACTCCGTTCGGTTCCCTGGCGGGTGGCCTGACTCTCGACGCGTACGTCGGCTCGATACACCTCGTCGACGATCTCCGACAGACTGCGGCCCTCTCGTCCCTCGATAAACGAAAGAAACGCGGTGTCCGCGGTGTGGTTGGCGTCGACGGACTGTTCGGTATCGACGACACTCGGAAGCGGAACGTCCGGCGAGAGGGAGTCTCCGGCACCGTCCGGGACTTCCTCTGGGGCACTCAACTGGGATTTCACGGTTTCCTCGGCCCCGAGGAAGGCGTCTCGCGCGGCCACTTCTGCCGCGGCGACGCCCGTGGTGGCCCTCCCGACTTCGTCTTCGGTCCCAAAGACAGCGGCCTGTTGTGCCAGAATCGCGTCGTTAGCCATCACTTCGACGTGGCGATTTGCCAGGACGTTTTTGATGGGTGCCCCACCGTACTGGGCATACCCGCGCATCCAAACGATCGGGAAGAGCCGGGCCGTGAGATCCCGGGTGAGCCCTTGATCGGTGAGGTCGGCGTTCAGCCGAGATTCGTACCGGTTCGTCCGGTCGTGCAGTTCCAGTGCCGGAAGCTCCGTCGTGATGGTGGTGTTGTACCGGAACCGGTCGAGAGGGCGGTCGTGACGCGTCAGGGTCACCTGAATCCCCTCGATTCGCACCCGATAGCGGTCTGTTCTCACAGGACTGATCGAGACGTTCGCCAGCGCCTCCTTCGCCGACGCTCGGTCCCGAATCGCCGGAAGGGACACCGTCGCCTCGAGGCTGTCGCGGGTGGCGTTCGTCCTGTCCAGTGCTGGCCGGGCCGCCGCGGCGATCCGGAGTTCGAGTGCCTTCCTGAACGTATCATCCGAGGGCAGGATGGTACCAAGTCCGGCGTCGCTCGGTTCGAGGACCGGCTCGGCTGCCGCTTTTCGGTCCGCGTCTCGAATTGCCGCCTCGAGTGCCAGCCGGGTTTCGACCTGCGCGTCCGTCACGACCTCGTCCGCGACAGGAGTGGTCTGGGGCGCTGGGGCGAGGGAGATCGCGTAAAGCGAACTCGAAAGCAAGAGCACCGCCCCAAGGAAGGCGAAGGGAATTCGGCCCCGACGGTCGGCGACGAAGGTCACGGCGACCACCGCCTGAGCACGACGGCCGGTCTGCAGTCCCCTTCTGTCGTCGAGTCCGTCCCTGGCTCGGGAAGTTCGTACACCGTGGCCCGGATCGGTTGATCTCCGGGCGGGATCCGGCCAGCGACAAACGGCCCGGGTGAATCCAACCCGCGACAAACCCCGACGAGTTGCATCTGGGCGCCGTGGGTGGTGACGTGCTCCGTGATCGCCGTACGAGTTGCCGAACGAAACGCTGATTCACGGGCTGTCGCCTCTCCCTTGCCCGCGACTGCCGCGTCGGCAAGCAATCCGCCGACCGTCTCCTGAATGGTCCATTCGCCCCCGTCGGTCTCGAACTCGACCGTAACCGAACTCCCGAGTATCGCCGCTCGACCGTCGTCCGGCGGCGTTTCGACCGGTGTCGGAGCAGCGGTCGCGACCACTCCCGCCGCCAGTCCAATGAATAGCAACCCCAGGACGACGTCGATGGGCGTGCTGATCCCGCGGTTTGTGGTCATGCTTCCACCCGAATAATCCCCGGAACCTCCCCCGTTCCAGTGCGGACAAGTACGTGACGTCGTCGAGATTTATCGGCTTTTTCGGGCGGCGTTCCCCACAACCACGTCTTTCCGTCTGCCCGGAGGGTCACAGAGACTCCATCCGGAAGTTCTCCAGAAAGTTCGTCGATCCGCCCGGGGACGACAACCGGACCCGCGGTGATCGTTCCAAAGGTCGCGTCCATCGTGGGATCCGACACTTCGGGCCCAGTCCCGAGGGTGACTCCTTCCAGAGTG
>CAZJZA010000187.1:0-3633 GCA_964550355.1 uncultured Halobacteriales archaeon | reverse complement strand
CACGTCGAGCGAATCGTGGAGGCCGTGGATATTCCAGTCGTAGCGAGCGGCGGTGTCGCCCGGATCGAGGACATAGAAGCGTTCAAAGCCGTCGGCGCGACCGCGGTCGTCGTCGGAACCGCACTCTACGAGGGCGCGTTCACCCTCGAAGCGGCCAAATCGGCGGTCGAGTAGGGAAAAGCGAGCACAACGGTCATATGGGTCCCCCGGTTGCATTGAGGTATGAGCGAACGGCAGGCGGCCCGAACCAGGGAGACCGCCGAGACAGAGGTCTCGGTCACGGTCGATCTCGACGGGACTGGCGAGGCGACAGTCGACACAGGCGTCGGCTTTTTCGATCACATGTTGACCGCCTTCGCGCGACACGGCTACCTCGATCTCACAGTCCGGTGTGAGGGGGACCTGGAGGTCGACGAGCACCACACCGTAGAGGACGTCGGGATCGTGCTGGGTCAGGCCGTGGACGAGGCGCTAGGAGAGCGTCGAGCCATCCGGCGGTTCGCCGACCGAACGGTCCCCATGGACGAGGCGCGTGCCACGGTCGTCCTCGACGTGAGTGGCCGCCCGTATTTCGCCGCCGAGGGGGAGTTCTCCCAGGAACGGGTCGGCGACTTCACGAGCGTCCTCGCGACGCACTTTGCCAGATCGCTGGCTGAGAACGCTGGCCTGACACTTCAGGTGGCCTTCCAGGGTGAAAACGCCCACCACGAGATCGAGGCGCTGTTCAAAGCATGCGGCATCGCCCTCGACGACGCGACCCGTCTCGACGACCGCCGGGGCGGCACTCCCAGTACGAAGGGCACGCTTTAATGTGGCTCAGGCGCCACCGAGGTGACCGCTAATGTTCGAGGCCATCATGGAGAAATTCGAGGGGAGTCCGGGCCAGCAAGCGGTGGTCAAATTGCTGCTCGAACGGGGCTTTTCCGTCAACGAGGACGGCCGAGTCGTCTCGGGATCGATCGAGATTCCCAACACCCAGGTCGCAGCAGAGGTGGGCGTCGATCGGCGGGTCGTCGACACGACGACGGACGCCATTCTCGCGGATCCCGAACTCGAGCGAATCTTCCGCAACATCTCCCAGATTCCGAGCCTGATGGACCTCGCGCCGCTGCTGGATTTGACCGTGCTCACGATCGCGGTCCGCAGTGCCGGGGAGTCCGGAATCATCGCCAAAGTCACGGGCCGGCTAGCTGATCGGGACATCACGATCCGGCAGGCGGTCAGCGAGGATCCCGAGTTCACCGACGAGCCCCGACTCCACATCATCACCGAACAGCAGGTCCCGGGCGATCTGCTCACCGAACTCTCGAACCTGGATTTCGTTCGTTCGATCGAGATCTCCTGACCGTTCGCCGGACCCGACGACGAAGAAACCGCAATCCCGAAGGCACTCAGCCACCGATTCCGGACAATGGCCGATTCCGGCGACGACGTTCCCCAGCCATATCGAACGGTGGCGGGAGAGGGGCGCTCGTACTTCGAGATTCGGGGTTCTGAGTTTACCGGGCACGTCGCGCCGGCGCGAAGCAAGGACGCCGCCGAGGCGTACATCGACTCCGTCCGGGGCGAATTTTCCGGCGCGACCATCATCCCTGCCTACCGGGTGCGGGTCGATTCCGGGCACGGCTACATCCTCCGCGAGTACCAGAGCGATCACCACGAGCCGACGGGATCGGCCGGAAAACCGGCGCTTAACGTCCTGGTCCAGCAGGACCTCGAAAACGTGGTCGCGGTCGTCGCTCGCTACTACGGTGGGACCAATCTCGGCATCGGGGGGCTTGCCCGGGCGTTCAGTCGCGGCGTGAAAGAGGCCGTCGAGGACGCTGGCGTGACCGAGGCCCGGCCCGAGGAAACCTTCGGGATCGAGGTTGTGTACGACGATTCGGGGACGGTCCGGGGGATGCTTGAGTCCGCCGGGGTCGAGTTCGAGGCCGACTACCAGGAGCGAGTGTCCTTTTCGGTGACGGTCCCCGTCGGTGAGGCTTCAGCCCTCAGAGACCGGATTCGTAGCGCGACGAGCGGCCGGGCCGAGATCGAGACCGGCGGCTGATCGGTCGACGGTACGTGGAGTGCGGGACCGGCGATTCGGCAGTCGGTGACGAGCGGATCTCGGTCAAGGCGACTATGCAGTCGACGATACAGGCGGCTATGCAATCGACGATACCAAGCCGAGGTCGAGACCGATGACCGATCAGTCGACGATGAGTTCGTCCTCCCCATCCTCGACGACCGCCGGTTCGGGGCGGGTCTTCATTTCGGTCTCGTAGCGGTCGATCCAGTCGGCGAAACACTCGGGACAGAGCCGCTGGGCGTCGATCTGGGAGCGGTCGACGGTCAGGCGAATCGTCCGGGCCAATGCGTCCGAAACCGGCTCCCCGCAGGCGTCACACCGATCGGCATCGCTCATGGTCGAATCACCGGCTCCAATAAACATATAAGTTGGTCCCCGAGGATCGATTGGCGAGCCGACGGATTTCCGGAGAGTGTGTCCTGACGACGCCGACCGATTTACTCCGAGGTGGTGGTGCCAAAGGCCCGGTCGCCCGCGTCTCCCAGTCCGGGGACGATGTAGCCGTCGTCGTCGAGATGATCGTCGATTGCGACGGAGAGTACGTCGACGTCCGGGAACGCCTCCTCGACCCTGATGATGCCGGCGGGGGCGCTCACGGCGGCGAGCAGCATGATGTCAGCGGCAGATGGAGCGTCCTCGACGACTCGGCCGAGTACCGTGGTTGCGGTCGATCCCGTCGCGAGCATCGGATCCGCGACGATGACGGTGTCCTCGGGGTGTATTTCGGGGAGTTTCACGTAGTCGATGTCGATCGGAAACGTGCCGTCCTCGCCCATTCCAGCCCCTTCATCCCGCCCCGCACTGATGACGCCCTGACGAGCGGCTGGGAAGGCCTTGAGCAGGCCCTCGACGAAGGGCGTCGCCGCCCGCAGGACGTTGATGATGACCACGTCGTCGATCCCGCTGACCCGCTCGCCCATCGTTTCGGTCAGTGGGGTCTCGATTTCGACGTACTCGGTCTCCATCGCCCCGTCGATGATCTCATAGCCACAGAGGCGTCCGAGTTTCACGAGTCCCTTTCGGAAGCCGATCTGCTCGGTCTCTTTTTCCCGAAGCCGCGAGAGGGTGTCTGTCGCAAAGGCGTGGGAGATCAACGCGCCGTGTTCTTGCTCCCGGATTGGCATGTCCCTTTGCTCGTACAGCGGGCGGTTATCGGTATCGGTCTGCGACGACGAAAATCGGTCCGCGGCGAGAACTCGGACCGTGACGACGGAACCCGGACCGAGACGACGGTACATCCGCCCGGGGCGACGGAAATCTGTTTGTGACGAGAAGATCGGTCCACAACGAGAGAATCGACCCCCATCCGTCGACAATGAACGCCCCGATCCACCGCCAGGGAAAAGGTGTTTACTTGCCGGCACGGATGAAGAAGTAATGGAAGAGAGCATCTCGGGTTTCAAACAGCGTGGAACCTGGGGTGAGGTCGTCGAACACGGCGAGCGCATCACCACGGCACTGCGGGAGGCCTCGGCGAGCGAATCGTATACAGAGGCCTTCGAGGAGTGGGTCGAGTGGCGTCCGAAGATGCACGAGCATATCGAGTCAGACGTCTCAGAGAA
>CAZJZA010000186.1:0-3707 GCA_964550355.1 uncultured Halobacteriales archaeon | reverse complement strand
GTTGGGCGGTGGCGCTTCCGAGGACACCGACGTACTGCTTGCGGTAGTCCTCGGTTTCCCACACCGACTTGTCGACCTCTGGGTCGGTGAAGTTCTGGCGGCGCTCGTAGGTGAGTTCGTTCCAGAGGCTGGCAGAAGCGTCCAACAGGTCGTGTAGCAACTCCCGGTCCTGTTCGGAACGGGGACGTACAACGAACGTGTTGGTCCGCTTCATCGCCGTTTGTCTGTACAACCCCAACACTAATCTATGTTTGGGTTCTGTTTGTATGTATGGCGAAGAACATCCATTTCGTGGTTGATGATGAGGAGTACGAGCGATTGGACCGCGTCAAGAGCAAAAACGGTCTCACATGGCGGGGGATGGTTCTCCACGCTGCCGACGACTTGGAGACCCCCGAACAGCAGTAACCGTCGGTTATTCGCTTCTGCCTATCGCTTAGACCCCGCCCTAAAGGGCGAGGCTTCCGCTTGCTATACGTCACCCCCAGCGAGAACTGAGCCCGAGCCCGAGGGAGACGCCACCGCCCAGCATCGTCGGCAGCCAGTAGGTCGCCGCCCGGTGGAGCAACACAGCCGCGGTCGCCAGGCCGCTGCCGGCAGGGGTCGTCGCCACGAGCAAGGCCACGAGTGTCGCCTCGATACTCCCGAACCCGCCGGGCAGCGGTACGAATCCAGCGAGTTTGCCCACCGGAATGAGAACCAACAGGGTCGCCAGCGGCACGGGGCCGCCCAGGCCCCAGAGCCCGACAGCGAGTGCACCGACTTCGAAGAGCCACCCGGCAGTCGAGTAGCCAAGCACGAGGGCGAGGGTCGTTCGGCTGGATGCGATCCGGTCCAGATCGGCCCGGAACGCCGCAAAGCGCTTTCGAGCCGTCTGGAGCAGCCGGGCCGCGGCCGCTGGCAATGCGTTTCCGAGCTGCTTTACGGCGTTGGCCACCGGTATCTCGAGCCCGCGAGCGATGGAGCGGCGATATCGCAACACGAGTGTGGCCGCGCCGAGGATCAAGAGCGCGATACCCAGCACCCCGAGGACGACCAGGGTCAACTGGCGGTTCGGGGAGAAGACGGTCACCGTCAGGAGTGCCCCGACGACGGCGATCGAAGTCGACGTGAAGAGGTGTGCCGCATCGACCGTCGCGATGGCGGCGAGCCCGGTCTCGAAGCGGGTGTCCGTCACCCGGTTGATCACGTAGGCCGTAACCGGCTCGCCACCGGCCTGCCCGAAGGGGGTGACGTTGTTCGCGAACATGGCCGAGGCATAAAGCGCGATCCCTTTCCGACGGGAAACGGGTACGTCCAACGAGCCCAGGACCGCCCGAAGCGAGAGTCCCCAGGCGCTGATCTGGAGGAGTCCGAAGAGGCCGACCAGCCCGAGCAGTTCCGGGCTGGCCGCCGAAAGCGCCGTCCCGATTCGCTCGATGCCGACGACCGAGAGCAACAGTCCCATGACCGCGAGAGAACCGAGAAATCCCAGGACTGCGAGTTGTCGTCTGTTCACGATCGGTCACCCTTGGCCTGCGGGGCAACAACCCGGCTAACGGTCAGTGCTCCAGTTTCGCTTCCAGGGACACGCCGTTCCGGGGAAATCATTACTTCACTCGAAGCCAGGGGACCTCGATGAGTTCGGGAATGTACGTCTCGATGTGATGCTCCCAGACGCCCTGCTCGCCGAAGGCCTCGCCGTGGTCCGAGGTGACGACCACCTCGCCGTCCAGCTCCTCGATTAGTTCGGCCGTCTCGGCGAGCGCCAGCCTGAGGTTCTCCTCGTAGTAACCCCGCAACGTGTCCTCGATCCCGTCGGTGAGGATGTCCGTCGTGCTTCCCGCGTCGAGTTCCACGAGCATGCCCAGCCGCTGGGCGAGTTCGCTGTTTCCGAGTTTGGGCTCGATCCACCGCCGCAGCCGACCGCCGAGGGAGTCACCCGCTTCGTCCGGGGCGTTCCCCGCCTCCGGCACGTCGTCGAACCCGGCCTTGATCCGCTTCATCTTCCGCCCCGTCCCCTCCTGGATGAACGGGGCGTGGGGCTGGAGGTAGTGGACGACGAGCCGGCCGTCATAGCCCGCTTCGATCTGGCGACGGGCGGCTTCGGTGACCGATTGAGGGCTGACCGCGCCCAGCTCCTCGTCCCACTCGTCCTGCCAGAGATCGACGATGGTGTCGATATGCTCGGTCGCGGTCCACTCATAACCCGAGGAGGCCCCCCACTTGAGTTCGGAAAGCGGGATGCCGAGACTGTTGATGAAGGGGTTCGCCGAGAGGTAGGTGAGTTCGTACTCCTCTGTGAACGTGCGGGTCGCCCACTCCGGGGTCGCCGAGCCGGGACTTCTCACTTTCGTCAACTCGCCGTCGAGATACTCCTCGTAGATCTCCGCGAAAACGTCGTACCGGGCCGCATCGAGGACGATGAGGTAGTCCCAGTCCGATCCGGTGATGTCCTGTTCCGGGAGTGTGTCGGTGTCGTTCATGACTCGACGGCTTCTTGCTCGGGCTTCTCCGCTCGCGTGGTAAAGTATTGTGATACACCGATCCGGGGACTGGGACGGCTCCACAGGGTGGGCAATCGCCGGCGCACATTTCCGATCACCCCTACCGAACGACACTTGGGCATCCACCTCCAAACGGTGGGCAATGACGGCCACGGAGCCAAAACCACTCGACGTCGAGGCCGTGCGCGAGGACTTCCCGATCCTCTCGCGAACGATCGGCGAGGACACGCCGCTCACCTATCTCGACAATGCCGCGACCACGCAGACTCCCGTGTCGGTCATCGAGGCGATGACCGAATTCTACCGGGAGTACAGCGCGAACGTCCACCGGGGGATCCACCAGCTCTCCATGGAAGCCTCGATCGAATACGAGGAAGCCCACGATCGGGTCGGGCGATTTATCGGGGCGTCGGGCCGCGAGGAAATCGTCTTCACGAAGAACACGACCGAAGCGATGAACATGGTCGCCCAGGCCTGGGGCCGCGAGCACCTCGAACCCGGGACGGCGGTCGTCCTCACGGAGATGGACCACCACGCCTCGCTGGTTCCCTGGACCCAGATCGCCGAGCGGACCGGGGCCGAGGTCCGCCACATTCCCATCGACGGTAATGGCCGGCTCGACCTGGAGCAGGCCGCCGAACTCATCGACGACGACGTGGAAATGGTGAGTGTCCCCCACGTCTCGAACACGCTCGGGACGGTCAATCCGCTCGGCGAACTCGCCGACATGGCCCACGAGCACGATGCGCTCATTCTCGGTGACGGGGCCCAGGCCGTGCCGAACCGGCCGGTCGACGTCAAATCCCTCGACGTGGACTTCTATGCCTTCTCGGGCCACAAGATGGCGGGTCCGACCGGGATCGGAGTGCTCTACGGCCGGGCGCATCTGCTCGAAGCAATGGAGCCGTTTCAGTTCGGCGGCGGCATGATCGAGCGGGTCACACTGGAAGGGGCAACCTGGGCCGAGGTTCCCTGGAAGTTCGAGGCCGGGACGCCGCCAATCGCGGAGGGGGTCGGCCTCGCGGCGGCCGCAGACTATCTCGATCACCTCGGGATGGGCGAGATACAAGCCCACGAGGCATGGGTGACCCAGTACGCCCACGAACGCCTCGCTGAGCGGGAGGACGTCACCGTCTACGGCCCGCCACTCGGCGAGGAGCGCGGTTCGCTGGGACGCACCGGTCCGGCGATTTTTACCCCGAAATGGCTGCTTTCGGTTAA
>CAZJZA010000185.1:0-3711 GCA_964550355.1 uncultured Halobacteriales archaeon | reverse complement strand
ATGGTGACGCCGTCGTTCGTGACGACGACGTTGCCCGTCGAATCGACGAGCATCTTGTCCATCCCCTTCGGGCCGAGAGTCGTGCGGACCGATTCCGCGACAGCCTTCCCGGCCGTGATGTTCATCGACTGTGCGTCTTTCCCGGATGTTCGCTGGGACTCCTCTGAGAGAACGATGAGGGGTTGATTACCCATCTGTGCCATGTTCGAAAGGGAGTTGTTTTGCTATTCTATATAAACGTGTTGGTCCGGGATGTACAGACGGCGGCACGACCCCGAAAAGCGTGTTATGCCGTCCCATAACAAATCGGTTTACATAACAAATCCATTTGCAGCAGCAAAGCGGTCCGTTTCCGCCAGTTCGAGTGTTTGCGGCGACAGATCCGGGCGCTCGTTGTGACAGATCAGGTTGTTCGCTGTGACAGCTCCGGTCGTTCGTAGCAACCGGCCGGCGTATTCATGACTGTCAGTCCGAATATTCGCGAGTATCAGTCAAAAAATTCGTGACTGTTAGTCCGAGTATTCGTGGTAGTCCATTCCCTCGCTTTTCAGCTCTTCGACGCGCTTTCGCTCCAAGTAGGAGTAGACGGCACCGTGAGGTGCGCCATCGAGCAGCATGTCAGCCGCGCTCCGGACGATTTCGACCTCGCGGGGCGAGCCGATGATTCCCATCGTCGACCCGTAGATCACCACGCTCGCGCCGGTCAACTCCTCCATGAGTTCCCGGGTCCGGCCACCCTCCCCGATGAGTCGGCCTTTCTGCCGGCGCAGGGCGTTGTCATTCCGGGCGGCCCGTTCCATGTCGAGCAGATCGGACATCCGCATTTCGTCATCGAGGAGCGTCAGAGCCTCCTCGGGGGAGAACCCCCGACCGATGGCTTCGACGATGTCCGATGCGGTCATGCCCTTCAACGAGTCCCCGACCGACTCGATCCGGACGGCCCCATTCTCGGAATCGATGGTGAGTTCGACTTCCGCGGCCTCCTCGATCCTCTCGACGGTCTCACCCCCTTCACCGATGAGGACCCCGATCCGCTCCGTCGGAATCTTCACGTGTTTCATGGCCGGGACTAGCGAGGCTGCGGGTTTAAGGGTTCGTTCCGCTCGATAGGGGCTCAGTCCCTGCCCGGTGGCGAGGCTTCCTCCTCGAGATACGCCCGGAGGGACTCGGTTGTCACGTCGACTCCAAGGTCGGCGAAAAACGAGGCGACGTTTCGGCAGTCCCGCTCGAGAAAGTCCTCGGCGTTGGGATGATGGACGGTAACCGCCTGACCCACGTCGATAACGGTGATCTGGCCGTCGTGGACGACCAAATTGTACTCGCTGAGATCGCCGTGGACCAGCCCCGCATCGTAGAGTCGACGCATGTACTCCCGAACCACGGAGAAAGCCGTCACGGGGTTCTCGATGGTGACGTCGATTAGAGTCGGTGCCGGACCCTCCTCGTCTCCCAGGTATTCCATCACGAGGACGTTTCGCTGGAATGCGAGCGGATTTGGAACCGCCACTCCGGCGGCCTGGGCCCGCTTGAGGTTCGAATACTCCTTTTTGACCCACGCGATGACCACCTTCGTGGTCGATCCCTGGATCCCCTCGAAGCGGGGGTCACCTTCGAGATAGTCGCTCATCTGCTGGAAATTGCTGGTAGTCGTGAGATAGACCTTCACGGCGACGGTCTCTCCGTCCTCGTCGAGGGCTTCATAGACGTTTGCCTCCTTGCCCGTCGAAATCGGCCCGCCGAAGGCCTGGAGGTGGCCGTCCTGCACGAGTTTGTAAAGCGCGGCGTAGGTCGCATCGTCGAAAACAGACCCCTCGACTTTGAACCGTTCTGTGTTCTTCAGGCGTTTTCGGAACTCGGAGAACTCCCGGTCCTGCGTCCGGGCGATCCGGTCTGCAGCGGTGTCTCTAACGTCGAGTTCCTCCCACTCGTCGCCGGCCCCCTCGACGGCGTCGGACTCGACGAATTCATCAGTCACAGCTCACCCGATGTGTCCCTCCTCGCGGAGCTGATCGGCCTCGCTTTTCTCGTATCGCCAGACAATGTCGCCTTTCTCGTCCTGCCAGTCCCAGGGTTCGACCAGGACCACGTCGTCCTCGCGGATCCAGACCCGCTTTTGCATCCGACCCGGAATGCGGACGGTGCGCTCGACGCCATCTTCGCACCTGACTTTCACGCGATTCGCTCCGAGCATGTTCTCGACCACCGCGAATACCTCTCCCTCCTCTGGCATCCTGAGGTCAGTCCGGCCACGCTCGTTCTCGCTCATGCCTCCGGATTGGCAACACAAAGGCATAAACCCCATCACACGAGATCGGTGGCCCGCCAAAATTCCGAGAGCTCAGTCCCGAAGCTCCTGCAGTCGCTCCCTTCCCGGTGCAATCAGTTCGTCGAGATGGCTCGCAAGCGCCGATTTCGCGTCCGCCGGGTGGAGTTCGCCGGCTTCCAGGTCGGCGGCCAGGGCCTCGTAGGTCTCGTAAACGAGATCGCCGCCGTACTTCTCCGGCCGCTCGACCACGACGCGGTCGACCCGGGGAAAAATCTGATACTGGAACAGTTGGAGGACCGGGTTGACGGTCTCGCCCTCGGGGTCGCGGGTCGGCGGGCAAAACGCCGAGTTGATTTTCTCCTCGAGTTGGTTCCGGGAATCTTCCATCGAGATCGTGACCCCTTCACTCGAGGACATTTTCCCCTCGCCGGACTTCAGGTCCCCCAGGATCGGCGTGTGAATCGCCGGGCGTACGTCGTATCCCAGACTGGGGAGTTCCTCCCGGGCCAGCATGTGAACCTTGCGCTGGTCCAGGCCGCCGACAGCGAGATCCAGGTCGAGATACTCGATGTCCAAAGCCTGCATGAGAGGGTAGACCACGTGGGAGACCGTGACCGTCTCGCCGCTCTGGATCTCGGACATCGCCCGCCGGGCGCGGTTCAGCGAGGTCTCGAGGGCCAGCGTGTGCAGATCCAGAACGTACTCCTCCTCGAGCTGGAACTCGGAGCCGTAGCGGAACTCCGTCTGTTCGGGATCGAGCCCGTAGGCGATAAACTGGGCTTTCATCTGTTCTGCGGTCTCCCAGATCTCCTCGAAGGTGCCCTTCCCGTTGAGATACGCATGCACGTCCGCGAGAAGAACCACGACCTCGAGTCCGGCCTCCTGCAGATCGATGAGTTTGTTCGCGGTCAGAAGATGGCCGATGTGGAGGACGCCGGAGGGCTCATAGCCCACGTACGCCCGTTTGCCCGATGGATCGGACGCCACCGTCCGGAGTTCGTCCTCCGTGACCACCTCCGAGGCATTCCGCGTCAGGAGGTCGTAGGTTTCCATACACCTTGGCAATCGGGCCGGGGGGTTATGGCTTCTGGATACGCCCGATCCGGAACCAGGCCGGGGTCCAAATACCCCCCAAACCGGCCCGACGTTAATATACCAGGACCCGGCCAGGCTGGCTCGTGACCTGACAGTAGCCCGGGACGGCACGCGGGAGCGGCTTTCCGACCGCGGCAGGCTCGATGTCGATATGTTCTGCCGGGTGTGGCCCACCGTTCCGGGACGACTCCCAGCCACGGCTGGCAGGCCACCTGTTCGCACTCTCCTACCCGAGACCTCAGGAGTCCAGTAGCTCGCTCGGGTCGGCGTCCCGACGCTCGGCCCGGTGCTCGGAGATGAGCTGATCGACCATCTCGGCAGGGCGTGAGCGGCGGCGTTCTGCAGCCCCG
>CAZJZA010000184.1:0-3721 GCA_964550355.1 uncultured Halobacteriales archaeon | reverse complement strand
GGGGCTTTCCCGGCGCATCTCTACCTGAAATCGAACCTCTACGGCGAGCACGCCATCGGCGACCAGACGGTGACCAAGGGAACGGTAATCAACTTCTTCGTGGGTCGGGTGTTCGCCGATGATCCGATTACGGTCTACGAACCCGGCACCCAGGCCCGGAACTACATCCACGTAAAAGACGTGGCAAACGCCTACGTCCGGAGTTCAGAGCGATTGCTCGAGCAACTCGATAGAGGAGAGACTGGTACCTGGACCTACGAGATCGCGAGTTCCGAGGATCCGAGCGTGCAGAAGGTCGCGGAACTGGTGCAATCGATTGCGGCCGAGAAGGGGATCGAGACTGACGTGGAGTTAGTCCCGAACCCACGTGGGAACGAGACGCTGGTAAGCGAGTTTGCCGTCGATACGTCGAAAGCCAGGGAAGAGTTGGGTTGGGAACCAACGCATACGGTCGAGGAGACGGTGCGGGAGTTGCTCGAGAAACGAGCTGAGCAATAAACCGCATTTGCCGGGTAAACTATTTTTCTACCCAATCAAAAGTAAAAGACAATGGGACTGTACGACGAGCTAACCTTCGAAGAAGGGCTCGACGTCGGTTTTCCAGCCGTCGATGGTGATCCATTCGATATTACCTGGCAGACGAAATCCATCGCCCGCCATCACCCGCTTCGGGATAAGTACTGTGTCACTGCCTGGGAGACTTCTCAAAGAGGAAGTGGAGTGGGACGTCGTCCCAGAGGAGGAGCGACCCGGATACGACGAGGAGCTTGGAGGTTTCGAGAACAAATTCGAGGAAGCATTCGGAATGTTAGATCGAGATTCGAAGGGGTGGACAGATTTGGAGTATCATGGGACATTCGAGTTCCACACTACAATTGACGGCTCCTACATCAGTTTGGATGCGAAATTTACCGATGGGGACCTGGTGAAGATATCCCGTTTCGATTGAATATCAGATATTCGCCCATCCAGACGGCATGGTCAATCCGACCCATTCTTTAAATACGACAGCGGCGTACATTTTCCTATGACGATTCGGCAAGACGAAGAGATCCTGGGTGGCGAACCTCGGATTTCGGGGACCCGGATTGGCGTTCGCCACGTTGCAGGCCTGATCGTCGGAGGGTCAGCGAGCCCTGCGCAGGTTGCCGATCAATTAGGAGTCTCGTTGGCCGAAATTTACGACGCGCTTTCGTATTACTACGATCACGCAGCGGAAATTCGAGAATTTGAGCGCGAAAACGAGAGTGCGCATGAAAAACTCCATAACACGGGTCTCAAACCGAAGGACCCCGCCTGAAGAATGGATATTCTTCTCGACGAGCACATCTCACGGGTTTTCGAGCGTGTCCTCCGCGAACGAAATTTCGCAGTCACCCAGGCGAAAGACGAATTTGGTGAAGAAACATCGGATAGAGCGTTACTCAACCACTGTAGGGAAACCAATACTGTTCTGCTAACAAACAACACGAAAGATTTCCTGGACCTTCACGAGACGGTCGATCACGCGGGGATTCTTCTCCTCTTTGATCAAAGTCTCCATTACCAGAACCCGGAGGGTTTGGCCAGAACCGTCGAAGCAGTCGACAGTCAATACGGGGCTACCGGACTGGAAAACGAGGTCGTGGATCTCGACGAGTGGTATGAGTGGGTGCGGACCTGAACAGCAATTACTCCCACGAATGGCGACGAATCACGAAGTGGCATAAACGTGAGAGGCTCTCCGCCCATCCTTCAATAACTGCCGAGCGACTCGTACTCCCAGATCAGGTCGAATAGCCGATTCATCCCGGCCACGAAGGAGGCGTTTTCCGTCACCGCAGCCT
This sequence comes from uncultured Halobacteriales archaeon, assembly GCA_964550355.1. Lineage (GTDB taxonomy): Archaea > Halobacteriota > Halobacteria > Halobacteriales > Halobacteriaceae > Halodesulfurarchaeum. The sequence goes on along the minus strand of CAZJZA010000184.1, from coordinate 1,895 downwards.
GCCGGAGATGCAACGGGATCTCCTCTTCCTCGACGAGGAAGAGCGCTTTCCCCGTATCGTACTCCATGCTCGGATCCGCGAGCGTGCCCCGAACCGGGAGTTTCGAGTCGCTGATCCGGTACTCGACGCCGTCTATTGAAGCCAATTCGTCGATCCGGTCGCGTTGAATCGGGCGGTTTTCCGGTTCGAGGTGGTTTTCGTGGACGAAGAGAACCTGAACCTCGACACCCCGCGCGACGGCCTCCCTGAGGGCCTCCTCGACGCTGGGGAGGTACTCGAAGCTCTTGGTGAAGACGTGGAGGCGTTCCTCGCTTTCGGCGTACAGCCGGCGTGTCTCGCGCTCTGAGACCTCGCCCACGTCGACGACCCAGAAAAGCTCCTCGGTGGGCGTGATGTCGCGGCTCGCGTCCTCGTATCTGGTTTTGAAGGTATCGAGGAACGTCTCGCGCATCGACTCGATGGACTGGCGGTCGTCCTCGTAGGACTGCCGGCGATTCTCGATGGCCTGTTCGAGAATTTCTTCGGGGGATTTCGGCTGGTACTCCTTCGGTCGCCCGGGGACGACCTTGATAAACCCGCGCCCCGAGAGGTCCGAGAGCACGTCGTAGATCCGGGCTTTTGGGATGTCCGTCGCCTCCGAGAGCGTGGGGGCGGTCGACCGGCCGATCGTGAGCAGTTCCTCGAGGGCGGTCGCCTCGTACTCGCCCAGGTCGAGGCGCTCGAGGAGTCGCTCAGGGTCCTGACGGGAGTCCATTCGTGCGGGGAATGGATTGGAGTGGGCAAAAAGGAATCGGGAACCGTGGGTTTGGGTGGTTGGGTGTTCGGCTCGGTATCGAATACCTTCGAAAGCCCCCTCCCGCTCGCGCACGTTCGCCGACATATTCCTCGCTCCGCTCGGAATAGGGGTCGCCGAAGCGCACGCGACCTGCGTGACGGCTTCGCCGTCACGTTATAAGGTGGTCGGCTCTGCCGACCACCCAGTCGGCCCCTTTCGTAGTCCCACCCCCAAACCGCAAGGTAGCTTCTTTTCAGCAGATTCGTTTCTCCATTTGCTGCCCACCGTCGCTACTCGAATACTGAGGTTATCCATCAATCAAATGCAAAAAGGCTCAAAAGTCCCTTTTTGACTTCTTTCAGGCCCTCCTCGGTCAACTCCCCTTGGGCCCGACCAGTTTCGATTGCCCCGGGTGGAATCGTGTACAGGGCCCAGGGCATCACAAACGTCCGTTCGCCAAACGAAATGCCCGAGAGGTGTTCCGCAGTTAGTTCCGGCGTGTACCGCTCGTCGGTATTGGCCCCTGTCCCGAGGCACATCACCGTACATTCGACTGAACTATACGGTCGATTCTCGTGTGCCAAGACTACCACGGGCCGCCGTTCATGTGCCCCAGTCGGATCGACTGCTCACGTCACCGTTCCAGTTGGAAGTTTCCGCATTACTCCAACTCCCGTTCCAACGACTCGATTTCGGACTCGAGATTCGCTTCATCGATAGCTGTGGACGTCTCGATTTCCACGTCTTCGGCGGTCGATTCGTGATCGAACAAGCGCTGTAACTGGGTGAGACCCGCAACGTACCGTCGGAGATCCTCGCGATGCTCGAGTGCGTGGTAGAAGCTATCTTCGGTTTTCCCGACGTAATCGCTTTCGTAGAGTCGCTTGAGGGTAGTGGTTGCCGTTCCCTGGGGTATGTCTAGTTCGTCGCTAATCTCGGCCGGACGAAACCCGAGTTCAGGATTCCGATACAGAAACGCCACGATATCAGATTTCGTCGTTCCCGGATCCAGGTCGACGTCCGAATCGTGTGACTCGAGGTGAATAGGCATCTTGTAATTGGATGTAGTTGTTTGTATTGAGAAGTATCTATCGACTTGCCTCGTGAACATGCATAAACA
>CAZJZA010000183.1:0-3729 GCA_964550355.1 uncultured Halobacteriales archaeon | reverse complement strand
GATCCGGGCGACACCGCCGCTCGCTACGACTGGAATATCCACGGCCTCCACGATGCGCTCGACGTGGACCGTTCGGACGCCCTCCTGCTTTCCCTCGACGTCGACGTCGGTAAAGAGGATCCCCGCTGCACCGAGGTCCTCGTAGCGACCGGCGGCCTCTGCGGGATCGAGCCCAGTTTTTTCTGTCCAGCCCGAGACGACGACTTCGCCGCCTTTTGCGTCGAGGCTGACCAATACGCCGTCGGGGTAGCGGTCGCTGATCCGTTCGACAAGCTCGGGCTCTTCGAGGGCCGCCGTGCCGAGGATCACTCGTTCGACGCCGGTATCGAGGAGGGAGATCGCATCTTCCTCTTTTCGGATGCCGCCACCGAGCTGGACCGGGACGTCTACGGCCTCGAGGATCGCATCGATGACATTGGCGTTCTGTCGCTCGCCCTCGAATGCTCCATCGAGATCGACGAGGTGGAGCGTCTCTGCGCCCGCCTCGACCCACCGGGTTGCGGCCTCGACCGGATCGCCGTAGGTCTTCCCCGTGCCCCGCTCGCCCCGGACGAGCTGGACGACTTCACCGTCTTTAAGATCTACTGCAGGGATCACCTCGAAGGAACGCTCGGACATAGACGGCCTTTCGCGGCCCGGGTTTTTAAGCCGGTGCATGTCCATTGATCGAGGAATTGTGCCCGAATGAGGGCAGTCCCGCGTTCGAATCTGTCGGCGAAACAGGGCACAAAGGAAAACTACTATCCCCTCTGCGTGAGAATAATCTCGGTGATGCCCACAGTAGAATACATCAACTACGAGGTGCTCGACGACCAGGGCTGGGACCTGGAGGACGACGACCTGTTCGAGAAGGCCGGGGGCGCGGGACTGGACGACGAGGACTACGGGACCCTGGATGTCGGTGATGGAGAGTATATTCTCGAAGCCGCTGAAGCGCAGGGATACGACTGGCCGTTTTCCTGCCGGGCCGGTGCCTGTGCGAACTGTGCCGGTATCGTGAAGGAGGGCGACATCGAGATGGACATGCAGCAGATCCTCTCGGACGAGGAAGTCGAAGACGAGAACGTCCGGCTGACCTGCATCGGGTCGCCGGCGGCCGACGAGGTCAAACTCGTCTACAACGCCAAGCACCTGGACTTCCTCCAGGACCGCGTCATCTGATCGGTCCCGAACTCGGGTGACCGACGAGGTCCAATCCGGTGGACCGTGTTTTTCTTCTCACGAAGAGACGGATTGCCATCGCACCAATAGACAGTATCTGCTAACGTGCCGAAGACGGCACCAGCTACCGAAACGATCGACAGTGCCAGGTACCTGTCATAGAATCACGTAACGATAACACCTAAACTGCGACCGGCCAACAGAAAACTCGTGGACGCGACTATCCCCGACCTCCTCAGGCTACTCGCGGTTCCGGTCCTGGGCTGGGCCGCACTCCGGGACGCCCGGACGAGACGAGTCCCCAACCGCACCTGGTACCCGCTCGTGGCCCTGGGGGCCCTCCTGCTGGTCTGGGACGCCCTCGTCCTCGGACTGGAGGGGCCGCGATTCGGCCGCTATTTGCTCCGGACGATCATCGGGATCGGAATCGTCGGGACCCTCGCCATGGTCTTTTGGTTCACCGGCAGTTTCGGCGGGGCCGACGCGAAGGCGTTTCTGGTCATCGCCGTCCTCTATCCGACGTACCCGATGTATGAACTCTTCGGCGTGACAGTCCCCGCGGTGGTCACCGACCTCGGAATCTTCTCACTGACCATCTTGACAAATGCGGTACTTGTCGGAGCCGCCTATCCGGTGGCGCTTGCGGTGGGGAATGCCCGATCGGGCGTGTTCTCGCCACTGGGATTCATCGCTAGACGGGTGTCCGTTTCGAGCCTGCCGGAGCGACACGGGACCCTTCTGGACACGGATGGCCCCTTCACCCAGTCCGGATTGGATCTCGACGCCCTTCGGATGTACCTCCGGTGGCGACGGATCGATCTCGAAACGCTGCGCTCGACGCCCGCCCTCGTGGACCCGGCGACGCTCCCCGACGAGCCGGGCGACCCGACCGATGGAGCCGTTCCGGCAGCGGGCGATGCAGAAGCCCCGCCCTCGAATGTCGCGGTCGGGAACGCGAACTCGAGTGATGGGCCAATCGAGGACCGCTGGGGTGCAGACGCGTTCCTCGCGGACATCGACACTACCGCCTATGGGACTGCCCCAGCGGATCTCCGGGCCGGACTCGACCGGATCGTCGATTCCCGGACCGTCTGGGTCTCGCCGGGAATTCCGTTCCTCGTGCCGACCATTCTGGGTCTGCTTCTCGCGCTTACCGTCGGCGACCTCCTCTTTTTGGGCCTCGATGTGCTCGGCATCGTCGGCCCGTAAGTTCACGCTGCCGTCGTGAATCGGCCGTCGCCATGCTTCGACCAGGACGAAACGGCTATCCGGGAACCCCCCATTCGTTCGGACATGACTTCCCTCGAGGTCGACCTCGAGTTCGACGACGGGTTGATTCCCGTCATCGCCCAGGACGTCGAGACGGACGACGTTCTCATGTTCGCCTACGCGACCCGCGAGGCTGTCGAGCGAACCGCCGAGACCGGCCGGGCCCACTACTACTCCCGGAGCCGCGAGGAACTCTGGGAGAAGGGACAGACGTCCGGGCACACCCAGTCGGTCGAAGAGATCCGGGTGGACTGTGACGGCGACGCGCTACTCTACCGCGTCGAACAGGCCGTCGGCGCCTGTCACACGGGCCATCGATCGTGTTTTTACCGGACCGCCGACGGAACCGACGTCGGCGAGATCGTGTTCGACCCTGATGATGTCTACTGACATCGATTCGACGCCCGGCGAGGAGTCACTTCTCGACGAACTCGCCGCGGCTCGACGCGAGCGCGAACGGGCGATCGAACGGGTCAAAGCGATCGGGGAGGCACAACTCGACCGCCTCGAGACGGTCCACGAGGAGTTCACGACGCTTTTGGGCCGGTACGAGGACCGGGCCAGCGGATCCGGGGATTTCCAGGCGTTCGTGGAGTTCCAGGAGCGCCTGGAACACTTCACGGGAGATCTCCCCGCCGGGCTGCCAGAACGAGAGACCTTCGAAGAAATCGACGACCGGCTCCAGAAACGCCGGCTCACCGAGGCCGACTTCGACTGGGCCCGCTCGCGGCTCGAGCCGGTCGAAGACCTGATCGGACGGCTCGAAGCACGGGCTGAGGCCAAGCGCCGGGTCGCGGCCCTGGAGGGCGACGTTCAGGAAGCGATCTACGAAACGAGGGCCCGGATCGATCGCCTTGAGACGGTCCGCTCGCTCGGGACCGCAGACTTGGATGCGCCGGTTGGGGACCTCCGCGAACCGATCGAGCAATACAACGAGTCGGTCCGCGAGGCGGTCAGGGAATTCCGGCGGTCGGCCCCCGCCTGGGAGGTACTTTCGGTGCTTCGAACGGCCCAGCGGTTCCCGCTCGTTCCCGTGCCAGAACCCCCTACCGAGCTTCAGGAATACCTCGACTCGGCCGCGGTCGGGAACGAATCCATTCCGACGCTTCTGGAATTTGCGGATTACTCCCGGTCGAAACTCTCTCACTACGTCGAGGCACCGGCCACGTTCGCCCGGATCGTCGGCGGGAACCGGACCTATCTCGACGGGATCGACGCCGACCCGTTCACGAACGACTGGGCACCGCCGGCTGCCGGAACGCTGCGGTGGCGGGGCCGGGGACTGGTCGCCGTGCAGGG
>CAZJZA010000182.1:0-3750 GCA_964550355.1 uncultured Halobacteriales archaeon | reverse complement strand
CGAAACCGATCGAGCGAATTTCACCAATGCACACGAACACGCCGGTGGTACTCGCCGGCCACGGCTCTCGACGCGAGGAATCGAACGAACAGGTCAAGAAGGTCGCGGCGGCCCTGGAAAACCGGCTGGGCGAGCGAGTTATGCCGGCCTACATCGAGCTGACCGAACCGCTCATCGACGAGGCGATCGAGACGCTCGCACCGGAGGCGGACTCGGTCACGGTCACGCCGCTTTCGCTTTTCGCGGCGGGCCACGTGAAAAACGACATCCCGCTTTTCGTCCAGCACGCCCGGCAGGCCTACCCGGACGTCGAGTTTGCCTACGGATCGAATCTCGGGGCCCGGCCGGAACTGATCGCGATCGTCGCGGATCGCATCGGCGAGGTGGCAGGGGAGATGGACGCCGACCCCGAGACCGACGACGTGAGCGTCGTCTTCGTCGCCCGGGGGTCGAGCGACCCGGACGCCAACGCCGAGGCGTACCGCCTCGCCCGGCTGGTTCAGGAGGGGCGGCCCTTCACCCGGGTCGAGCCAACGTTCATCGGCATCACGGAACCGCGACTCGACCGGACGCTCGTGGAAGTCGCCCGCCACGAGCCCGAGGCCATGATCGTGGTTCCCTACATGCTCGGTGACGGGGTTCTCACGCGGCGAATTCACGACAAAGTCGAGGCCTTCGACGCTGACCATCCGGCCATCGAGACTGGAACGACTGACGTCCTCGGCCTCGACGAGCGGCTGATCCGGGCGCTCGAACACCGGGTCATGGAGGCCCGGCAGGGTGCAGTGTCGATGCCCTGTGATCGCTGCATCTACAAGGTCACGCTGGCGGATTACGAGGACGAGGTCGGCGGCGAGAAGGCATTCGTCCACGCTCTTGAGCACACGCTCGCCCACGTCAGCGACGAGCACGATCACAGCCACGGCGATGAGGGGCATGGTCACGATGAGGGAGATAACTCCGACCACGGGCGCGAAGACGGCCATGGTGACGAACACGGTCACGGACATGGCCATAAGCACAGAGAAGAGGACAGTCACGGCGGCGGACGCGATCACGGGCACGACCACAGCCACGATCAGGACCACCACGAAGCCGAAGAATAGCGACCTGACTCGTTCTACTCACTGAGGTATTGAGAGACCGACCGCACCGACTTCGTAGAGAGGTCCTCCAGCGGGATCGCCGTCGCGTCCGCAGCTCGGACGATGTCGGAGACGAGATTCGCCCGGTCGTCGGGCTGGCTCGCGTCGACGACCAACACCTCGTCGGCCCGGTCGCCAAGCGTCCGTGCGGCCTCCCGGGTCGCTTCGGTGGGGCTTCCCCCAGCCACGTTCGTTCGACCGTCCGTCACGACGACGGCCACGCTCGCGTCCGGTTCGGCCCGATCGATGACGTCGCGGGCCGTTTCGAGACCGGCGGGAAGTGGGGTGCGGTCACCGGTCGGGAGGTCCTTGAGATGACGCGCGGCGAGCGCGACGCTATCGGTTGGCGGGAGGAGCACCTCCGCGTCCTCGCCGGCGAAGGCGACGAAGGCCACCTCATCACGCTCCTGATAGCTCTCCTTCAGGAGTTCGAGGACGGTCCCTTTGGCGGCCTGCATGGCCGGTCGCATAGAAGCGCTCGCGTCGACCGCGAAAACGACCAGGGCGGTCGCCGTCCCGGACCGGACCGACTGGCGGAGATCCCGCCGTTCGAGGTCGATCGACCCACGCTTTGTGCCCTCCCGAATTGATGCCGCCACGTCGACGGCCTCGGATGAGTCGGCCGGTTCCGTTCGAATCCGGGGGCCCGCCTCGTCGACAGCTGGCTCGGCCTCGACTCGGCCCGGTTCGACGCCAGTCTGGTCTGCCGTGACTGCCCCCTCGACATCCAGTTCCGGAGCCGCACTGGAGCCGACCGGCGAGCGTTGTGCTGCGGGTTTTGACGGGGGTCGCACAGATCGCTCCTCCGCGGACTCCCCTGCTTGCTCGTCGCGCTCGGATCCGGGCTCACTGCCGCCGTCTTTTTCTTCGCCGTCATTTCCGGCTTCCGCCGGAGTTTCCGATGCGTCCTGGGCCGAACCGCCCCGCGGGGAACCGGTCGTCCGCTCCGCCGGAGGCGACTGTCCCGCTTCCTCGTGCGAACCGGTATCCGGCCCGGATTCAGCTGGTCCGGGTTCGTCCGCGTCGTCCGACCCACCGCGTTCCTCGTCCCTGTCTGCATCTTCCGTTCTCTCTGTACCGTCGCCGGTCCCGTCCCCTTCGGATTGCTCTGTCCCGTCCGACTCACTCGAGGAACCGTCCTCCGGTGGGGAATCATCGGTCTCCGACTCGCCGAAATGATCTTCCAACACCTCTTCGAGGGGTTCTGTCTCCTCGAAGGGCCGGCTCCGAAGCCGGTGGGGAAGGGCGTATTCGAGGGCCTCCTTGACATCCGCCTCGCCCACACGGGAGCGACCATCAAGCGCCGCGAAGGTACGGGCCGACCGGGCCGCCGCAATGTCTCCCCGGTGACCGTCCACCCCGGCATCCACACAGACTTCTGCAATCGTTTCTGCACGGTCGCGGGGGAGTGTGACGTCTGAAAGCCGCTGTCGGGCAGACTCGATCGTCTTTTGCAACCGCCCGATGTCCTCAGTCTGAGTCGAGGCTCGTGATCGTTCCCGATTCTGTCCGAGTGCAGACTCCACGATCGCTACCCGCTCGTCCAATTCCTGGCTCCCAACGACTTCGACCTGGAGGGCGAAGCGGTCCCGGAGCTGTGGGCGCAGATCCCCCTCCTCTGGGTTCATCGTCCCGATCAATGTGAAGTCGGCCGGGTGGGTTTCACTCATCCCGTCCCGCTCGACCCGGTTGACGCCACTCGCGGCCGCGTCGAGCAACACGTCGACCAGATGATCGTCGAGGAGGTTCACCTCGTCCACGTAGAGAAATCCCCGATTGGCCTGCGCAAGCAGGCCCGGATCGAAGGAAGTCCCGCCGTCGAGCGCCTCCGAGAGGGAAAGCGAGCCGACCACCCGTTCCCGGGTAGCCCCCAGTGGAACAGTGACCAACGGGACGGCCCGCTCCTCGACCGGCGGATCCTCCCGCTCCCGACACGATTCACACTGCCGTGCGGGTTCGTCCGGCGGACACCCATAGGGACAGTCCGCGACCGCACGCTGGGTTGGCAACAGGTCCACAAGCCCCCTGACCGCGGTCGATTTCGCGGTCCCCTTCTCACCCTGTATCAACAGCCCGTCGATCGCGTCGTTCGTCGCCACCGCGAGTAACACCCGCTTGAGCCGCTCCTGGCCCACGATCGCCGGGAACGGCACGGCGGATCCAAACCCAACCATACTTGTAGTAACCCAATCCAACTATAATAAGGATGTGTTCCATCGGGCTGTACACGGCGACCGACCAGCCGGTTTCCGCGATCCGGGCCGCTGCGGAGCGGCTCTCCGGCGTCGATCTGTTGGTGCGGTCGGGATCGGACCTCGAGGACCCGGCGGCCGTCTCGCGGTTCGTCGACCGGTTGGCGAAGCAAGACGTGGCCGTGTTCTTTCTGCATGGCTCCGAATCCCGGCTGCCGGACTTCGAATCGGTCCGTGAGGCGCTCGCCGCGGCCGGCGTTCCGGTCGTCGTGGCCCGATCGGGCGCGGCGGATGGCGCACCGGACTCGACTGTCGAGCCGGCCATCCAGCAACGGGTCGCCGCGTACCTCGACCGTGGTGGCGTCCTCAACATCGCCAACATGGCCCGCTTCCTCGCCGACGAGTTCGGCGAC
>CAZJZA010000181.1:0-3776 GCA_964550355.1 uncultured Halobacteriales archaeon | reverse complement strand
TCCGACCAGATAGCGTTCTCCCAGACATCCCCGCGGGGACGCCCGTTGTCGAGGGCGTACTCCTTTACGTCCCCGGCCCCGGCGATATCGAGGTCCTCGGAGATGAGCCACAGCCGATCCTCGCCTTCGAGGAGGTCTCGGACGGCGGCAGCGTCTGGCTCGGTCTCGAGTGTCACGTTGATCGAGTGCATGTGCATCAGGGTGGCCGGAACCTTGAGCCCGAGCGTGTCGATCGCCAGATCGGGGAAAATCGTCTGGACGTCCGGTCCGTGATGGGACGGGAGCGTCTTCGGGTCGGGGAGAATGTCGTTGATCGGTCCCCGGTCGCTCTGGGCAGGGTCCCCGCCGCGTCGACCCAGCGTGGCCCGGTCCCGATCGATCCCGTAGGCTCCCCGGAGGGGCGCGATGAGCCGGGACAGGCCCGTCGTGTTACACGAGACGACCCGGACGAAATCCGCATCGGTGGCCGCCTCGAAGTTCGATCGGGCGTTAAAACTCGTATCGACGAGTTCGTCCGATTCCCCACCCTGAAAAAGTGCGGGCGTGTCGTACTCGGCGTAAAGCGATTTGTTCTCCGCACCCACTCCCGAGGGAGTCGCGTCGACGACAATGTCACTCTCGGCAATCAGGTCCTCGACGGTTCCGGCGGTTTCCATGCCGGCGTCGGCGAACCGGGATGCCCGCTCGGGAATCGCCGGATAGAGGTCAAATCCCGACCGAACCGCCACCTGTGCCTCATAGTTCGGTCTGGTTTTCGCCACTCCAACCACGGTCATGTCGGGTTGGCGGGCGACGGCGTCCGCGACTCGTTTGCCGATCGTCCCGTAGCCGTTAATTCCCACCTGAATCATGTCAGTGAGTCCCCTCGCTACGGGGAAAACCGTTTCGAGTACTCGTGAGAACGATGCGTAGGTTTTTACCATGCCTCTCAGTATCTACCAACGGAAAACGTATGACAGAGAGCAGACACCGGTCAGTTAACGAGCAGCTCGAAGCGGCCCTCGGGGAGATCCAGCACCCAGAGGCCCAGTTTCACCTCAGGCAGTGCCTTCAGTTGCTCGAGGACGAGCGCGTCCAAAAAGAGCGTAAGCGATAACTCGCGGGTCGCCGACGCTCGACTATGGGACTAGCGCCAGGCGCCAGAACGGCGGTACACCAGTGTCTCGATTTACAACCCGACGAACGGTGCCTGATCGTCACCGACGACGACCGGCGGCCGATCGGCGAGGCGCTTTACGATGTGGCCAGTGAAGTGACCGGAGAGGCCGTATTGCTCACGTACCCGCCCGGTAACCAGCACGGCGAAGAGCCACCCGCGCCCGTCGCCGGGGCGTTGGCGGAGACCGACGCATTTCTCGCACCGACCTCGAAGAGCATTAGTCACACCCGGGCCCGGAGCGATGCCACGGACGCCGGTGTCCGTGGGGCAACCCTCCCTGGCATTACCGAGAGCGTCTTCGAACAGGGTCTGGAGGCGGATTATGGCCTGATCCGGGACACCAGCGAACGCGTTCACGAGGCGGTTGCCGGTGCAGCGCAAATCAGGATCACTGCTCCCGCTGGCACCGACATCATCATCGAACCCGGCGATCGGGACTGGCGGCTCGACACCGGTTCGGTAGCCGAACCCGGCACGTTCTCGAACCTCCCCGCGGGGGAAGTGTTCGTCAGCCCGACGACCGCCCACGGACGATTCGTCGTCGATGGGACCATGCGACCCTACGGGCGACTCGACGAAGGACACACCCTGGCGTTCGAAGTCGAAGACGGGCTCGTCACGAACATCGAGGACGACGAGATCAGGGAGACAGTCGAAGGGGCCGCCGAGACGGTGGGCGAGGCCGCCTTCAACCTGGCCGAACTCGGAATCGGGACGAACGTCGCCGTCACCGAACTCGTCGGGTCGGTCCTCCTCGATGAGAAGGCGGCTGGAACCGTCCACCTGGCGATCGGGGACGACGCCGGGATCGGTGGTGACACCGATGCGCCGATTCACCTCGACGGCATCATCCGCGATCCAACGGTCCGCGTAGACGGACGAGAAATCGAACTGCCCGCCCCCGACACAGCGCATACTTAGGCCCAGGCGTGCTACAACGGGTATGAACGAACACCCGGACCGGATCCCGGTCGCGTGTCCTTCGTGTTCCCCCGAAGTGGAGACGGTTCACGAGGTCGTCTCGACTGGCGGTGGCCGGCTCACGGTCCGCTGTACAGCGTGCGATTACGTCCACAAAGTCCAGCCCGACCGCGAAGATGAGGTCGAACGGAAGGTCATCGTCTCCCAGGATGGGAACTCCTTCTCGACGACCGTCTCGGTTCCCGCCGAAGAGAAAGTCCGGGTCGGCGAGGAATTCATCGTCGAGACCGAAGAGGCGATCATGCAGGTTCGGATTACGGGCCTCGAAACGGGCTTGGATACTCGCGAATCGACGGCCGACGCCAAAGACGTCGAGACGTTCTGGACACGTGCGGTGGATAACGTGAGCGTGGACGTGACACTCCACCCCCGCGAGGGCGACCCCGACGAAACGCGAAGCCTGACAGCCTACCTGCCCGGCGACTTTGAGTTTATCATCGGCGAAACCGTTTCGCTGGGCGAGGACGAATTCGAAATCACAAATATCCACGTCAGGGAGACCGCCATTAACCGCTATCCCTTCGAAAAACTCGGCGACGACGGGGACACGGTGCTCGCCAAGGACGTAAAGCGGGTCTACGGCTACGAGGAGGGGTCCACGAAAGCCTGGTCTGCCTGGTAACAATGCCAACACGGGAGTTCGAATCCGCTCGGCAAGAACTCGCTGCCCGGCTCCAGACGCAATACGACCTTGCAGACGCCGTCACCGAGGCCCTCGCGACCGTGCCCCGAGAGGAGTTCGTCCCCGAGCAATCACAAACGTCGGCGTACGCCGATCACCCCCTCCCGATCGGCGACGGCCAGACCATCAGCGCACCGCACATGGTCGCGATGATGGCCGACGAACTACACCTCTCGCCGGGCGAAACAGTTCTGGAGATCGGCACCGGCTGTGGCTATCACGCCGCGGTCACCGCCGAACTCGTCGGCCCCGAACACGTCTACAGCGTGGAGTATTCCGGCTCACTCGCCGAATCCGCTCGCGAACGGCTTGCAGCGCTCGGGTACGGAGACATTTCGATCAGGCACGCTAACGGATACCACGGCTGGGAAGCCCACGCGCCGTACGACGCGGCCTACTTGACCTGTGCAGTAGACTCGTTCCCGGAGGCTGTCATCGACCAGGTTCGAGTGGGCGGCCGGCTACTCGCCCCCCTTGGGACCTATGCCCAGCGCCTCATCATCGCTGAGAAGCGGCCCGACGGAAGCCTCGATCGGGACGACCTCGGCGGGGTGCGCTTCGTCAGAATGCGCGGCGGTCCGTGAGACCCGCTCGGCTTTTCTTCTTCCACCCGTAGTACGGCACATGGAGTTCGCGGCGGTGCGCGAGGACATGGTCGACAGCCTCGAACACGATACGAAGGGGATCATCGAGGCAGCCCCAGTAGGCGAGGCAATGCGACGAGTCCCGAGACACGAGTTCGTCGACGCCGACCACCGGGCGTACATGGACCAGGCGTTCACCCACCGGGGATCGACGGTGCTCGCACCAAGCGTCGCCGGCCAACTCGTGCAGGCCCTGGAGCCCCAGGCCGAGGAGTCGGTCCTGGTCGTGGGGGCAGGAGTGGGCTACACCGTCGCCGTCCTCGCGGAGATAGTTGGAGCCAAACGCGTCCACGCAGTCGACATCGACCGC
>CAZJZA010000180.1:0-3781 GCA_964550355.1 uncultured Halobacteriales archaeon | reverse complement strand
GCGGGTCAGGAAGTCGGTGACATAGGCATGCAGCCAGGTGTCGGCGGCACTCGACGAGCTCGAAAGGGCAAAGGCTCCCTCCGAATTCTGCCGCGCCATCACGCACGTGACCGCGTGCTTGATCCGCTCGTCGACGCCCTTGTCGGGCGCCCAGGCGTCCTCGCGCCCGCCGGCGAAGCCAAAGGTCTCAAAGCCCATCGACTCGAGCGCGGCGTTCCCCGCGAGCACGATCAGATCGGCCCACGAGAGTTTGCGGCCGTACTTCTGTTTGACCGGCCAGAGCAACCGGCGCGCCTTATCGAGGTTCACGTTGTCGGGCCAACTGTTGAGGGGTGCAAAGCGCTGTGTACCGCCGGACGCGCCGCCCCGGCCATCGGTGGTGCGGTACGTTCCAGCGCTGTGCCACGCCATCCGAATGAACAACGGCCCATAGTGGCCGTAGTCGGCCGGCCACCAGTCCTGGGACGTCGTCATCAGATCTTTGATGTCCGCCTTCACCGCTTCGAAGTCGAGTTTCTGGAACGCCTCGGCATAATCGAAATCCTCGTCCGTCGGACCCACGTCCCGGGCGTTTTGATCGAGAATATCGACACGCAACTGGTTTGGCCACCAGTCCTGAGTTGAGCCATTCATCATCGGGGCCTTAGCATCCTTCGGGCTTTAATAGTGAGCATAGGGGAAGTTTCGTGACTGATCCCGGAGCATCGTGAAAAAACCGCGGCCGTGTGTTTTTCCCCCAGCGTGTGTTTCCGGGCCGGCCGGGGCCGTTCCAAACTGTTTATACCGCACAGGCGAAAAACCCGCGATATGCCCAAAGAGCAGAAGGAAGTTCGCGATCTCCAGGAGGGGAACTACGCGATGATGGACGAAGCCCCGTGCAAGATCACGGCCTACAGTACGGCCAAGCCGGGCAAACACGGAAGCGCCAAGGCCCGAATCGAGGGCCGTGGGGTCTTCGATGACAAGAAGCGCTCGCTCTCCCAGCCGGTCGACCAGAAGATCTGGGTCCCGATGATCGAGCGCCAGCAGGGCCAGGTCGTCTCCGTCGAGGGCAACGACGCCCAGATCATGGACCTCGAGACCTACGAGACCTTCACCATGCGCATCCCCGAGGACGAATCGCTCACCCCCGACGACGAGATCGAGTACCTCGAGTACGAGGGACAGCGAAAGATCGTCGGGTGATGTTTCCCGGCGCGAACGCGGATCGCGGGGAGGCAGACTTCGTGATCGTCGGGGCCCCGCTCGACGTCTCGACGAGCTTCCAGCCAGGAACCCGCTTCGGCCCCGATCGGATCCGCCGATTCGCCGAAGGCTTCGAGGATTACGACCACCACACCGACCAGCGGTTTACCGACCTCCCTGTCCACGATTACGGGAACATCGAGGCCTGGGACGAGGCCCGGGACTACCTCGACTTTCTCTCGGGCATCCTCGGTGACGTTCGCTCTGCGGCCTCGGTCCCGCTGCTTCTCGGTGGCGAACACACGGTTTCAGTTGCGGGCGTCGAGGCCGTCGACCCCGACGTGTACGTCACGCTCGACGCCCATCTGGACCTCCGGGAGGAACTCGCCGGCAACGAGTGGAGCCACGCGACGGTCACCCGACACGCACTCGAAGTGGCCGACCGGGCCGTGATTCTCGGCGCGCGGGCCGGAAGCGAAGCCGAATGGGCGCGAGCGGACGCCGGGGACGTGACTGTCATCCCCCCGGAGGCCGTCGAGGACTGGACCCCCGACTTCGGCGGGGAGTCGGTGTACCTCAGCGTGGACATCGATGCCGCGGATCCGGGCGTCGCTCCCGGAACGGGAACCAAAGAACCGTTTGGGCTTTCCTCACACGAACTCAGGTCGATCGTCACTACCGTCGCGCCAGCCATGGATGGCTTCGACGTGGTCGAAGTCAACGATCGGGACGACGGACAGGCCGCGACCCTCGCGGCCAAACTTCTACGAACGGCCGTCTTTCGGAACTCGGCGACCAGGGAGACCCCCTGACTCTTAGTATTTGGCCCGCGAGAGGCCACCTATGCAAAAAACAGTGCTCTTCGACCGGCTCGACGAGGAGTTACGTCTCGACGAGTACGCTGAGTTCGACGCGAGCGCGAACGGCCTCCAGATCGGGACCGGAACCGGCCCCGCCGAACGGGTCGCCTTCGCGGTCGATGGCGTGGTCTCGACCGTCGAGGCCGCAGCCGACTGGGACGCAGACGTGCTGGTTGTCCACCACGGCCTTTCCTGGGGCGGAATTGAGCGGATCACTGGCCGAACCCACGAGCGGATCGCCGCCCTGATCGAGAGCGGCATCGACCTGTACGCCGCCCATCTTCCGCTGGATGGCCACCAGTCGTTCGGAAACGCCGCTGGCCTGGCCGACCTGCTGAACATGGGAAACCGGGCCCCATTCGGCAAACTGGGACCAGTGACGATCGGACAACAGGGGTGGCTCCCGACACCGATGACCCCGGACGAGATGAAATCGACTCTCGAAGACGAACTCGACCACGGAGATGCGGGCGTCTCGGCCCTCACGTTCGGCTCGGATCAGATCGAAACGGTCGCCATCGTCACCGGCAGCGGAACGGACTGGCTCGATGAAGCGGCGGCCGCGGACGTCGACGCGTTCATCACCGGCGAGGGCGAGGGAAAACTCTATCACATGGCCAAGGAATCGGGCGTGAATGTGTTCCTCGGCGGGCACTACGCGACCGAAACTTTCGGGGTCGAATCTCTCGCGGAACTGGTCGAGGAGTGGGGCCCGGAGACGAACGTTATCAGCGAACCAACCGGTCTCTGAGCGAGATCGTCGTCCCTCCCGGGAGCGATCGGCACCCCTTACCCTACACTTTTACGGATAGGTGTTACGAATATGATATCTATATGCCTTTCCCACCCACCCAACAGGTCGATCGATCGCGAGTCACCACGTTTCTCGGCGCCTTATTCGCGTTCTGGCTCCTCTTCGAAGTCGTCTCGTTCGTGACGAACGTCGGCATGATCCAGCTCGCACCGATTTACATGTTCACCCCGTTCGTCGCAGCTCTGCTCACCGTGTGGCGAAGCGACGTCGGCCTTCTCGACATCGGCCTCCGGATCGGTCGCGTTAGGTGGCTGGTGATCGCCGCGGTCCTGCCCCTCGGTATTGCCCTCCTCACAACCGTTGTCGCGGTGGCCGTCCCCGGCATCGTGTTCTCGCCGGGCGTCGAGTTACTGCCGGGTGTGGCGCTTCCGGGCGGCGTTCCCGGGCTCCTCGCGGGGATCGGGATCGTGCTCGCACTCGGCGTGACGGTGAACGCGGTCCTCGCGGTCGGCGAGGAAGTCGGGTGGCGCGGGTATCTCCTCTGGGAACTCGCGCCGCTCGGGTTCTGGCGGGCTTCGGCGGTCATTGGCGTGATCTGGGGGCTTTGGCACGCCCCGGTGATCGTCGAGGGCTACAACTACCCGTCCTTCCCGCTCCTTGGAGTGCTGGTGATGACGCTCGCGACGGTCACGTTTTCCTTTCTCTACACCTATCTCGTCCTGCGGGCGCGGTCGGTGCTGGCCGCCGTGTTCTTCCACGGGGTCTTCAACGCGTCCGGCGGACTGGTACTCGCGTACACCGCGGCCGGGTCGGCTGGCCTGAGCCAGCTGGTGGCCAGCCCTGTCGGTGTGGCATCGATGATCGTCTTCCTGGCGGGCGCGATGGGCATCGCGCTTTTCGATCCTCCAGAACCGCGTCGGGATCGCCTCTTCGCCGAGCAGTAGGCCCGACACGCCCAAACAGCCGCTTTCCGCACGCCTCT
>CAZJZA010000179.1:0-3782 GCA_964550355.1 uncultured Halobacteriales archaeon | reverse complement strand
GCCCCGAACTTGATGCCGAGTTCGAAACTCGCCTGTTCCCCGTCGGTGGGCATGATGCTACCCTCTTTTGACAGTGCCAAAGCCGTTCGGGTTCGAACCACATCCTACTTATTCCCGCTCGCCCACTCACCACTCGAATGGACGATCCGGTGCTGTTGACGGGTGCGGCCGGACGGGTCGGGTCCGCGATCAGAGATGGCATCGGCAAAAACTACGATTTCCGTTTGCTCGACCGCGAGCCCCCCGCAGAACCGGTTTCCCACCCACTCATCATCGGCGACATCACCGACCGCGAGACCCTCGAAGAAGCGATGGAAGGGGTCGAGGTCGTCGTGCACCTGGCTGGAGATCCGCGCACCCACGCCCCCTGGGAGAGCGTCCTCCGGAACAACATCGACGGGACGCGACTGGTCTTCGAGGTGGCCGTCGAGGCGGGCGTCGAAAAGGTGATCTTCGCCTCCTCGAATCACGCCGTCGGCCACTACGAGACCGAGCGGGCACCGGAACTTTACCGACCGGACGACGATTTCAGCCTCGACGGCACCGAACTCCCCCGGCCGAGCAACCTTTATGGGATGAGCAAGGCAGCCGGGGAAATCCTCGGGCGCTACTATCACGACGAGTACGGGCTCTCGGTGCTCAACGTCCGGATCGGCAATCTCACGAAGGACCACCCGCCGCGGAATTACGAGCGCGGGCAGGCGATGTGGCTCTCCCACCGGGACTGTGCGCACCTGATGGACCGGGCGATCCAAGCCGAGTACGACTACGAGATCGTCTACGGAATTTCGGACAACGACCGCAAGTTCTACTCGCTCGAGCGGGCCCGGGAAGTGCTGGGGTACGAGCCACGAGACAACTCCGGGGAGTACACGCTGGCGGGCGATTCGAAAGACGAGAAAAAGTTGTAAGTCGCCGATTGCTCAGATATTCCGTTCAGGTTCGATCACGCACCCGCTCGTAGCGAAGTGGTATTTTCGCGTTCGCTTAGCCATATAAGTATGAACGAGAGTCCCATACAGTGTTCTTCCCAACTCCCCTTAGGATTCTCCAGAAATTCGTCCTAGATCTTGACATCCTCCCACGCCTGAAGACGCGGGAATCCCACGGCACCGCACCGCTGGATTGGGATATTACGGTTTGCAGTCTACCACCTCTGCCCGAGGTTGGAATCCCCGAGAGAGGTCGTGAAGGTAGACTCCGGGCTGTGCCAACCAGCCGGTACTCCTATCCCCGTCCAAACTGGCCGAAGACTCAGAGTTACTTTGATTGATGTCGAGACGGATGTTCTCCGCCCCATTCACGTCTGCGTTGAACGCCGCATCGCATTTCTCACACACGTACAAGCCGCGTTCGACACGCTGACCGTCATCTTCTCTACCGCAGACACAACACGTCTTGCTCGTGTCGCGCTCTGAGACTTTCACGACTTCGATGCCCTCGACCTTCGCCTTGTACGTGAGTATCGACGTGAAGCGGTCGAACGCCCATCCATGCAAGTCAAGATTCCCGTGCTTGCCCCAGTTCTTCGAGTTGCTATTCTCGTCCTCACGGACACCAGCGAGTTTTCCGACGTTGATTCGACATACACCCTTCTCGACACACTGTTCGATGATGTGCTTCGCTAAGGAGTGGAAGAAATGGGTGCGGCGCTCTGACCACTTGTGGTGAAGTCGAGTGGCCCTGTCGCCACTGCTGTCCTCACAGTTGGCGATTTCCTTCGGGAAGTAGTAGCCATCCTGCTTCAATCGGTTGCCGGGGTAGAGGTCGGCTTCTTCAGTACTGTATGCGACGGCGGCGAAGTTACTGATGCCGAGGTCGATACCCGCTGACTCGTTGCCGGGAGCGTCGGGAGTCTCGATTTCGTCTTTGCAGATGAGGTGCAGTTCCCACCGCTCCTTCGCGTTGTCGTAGACGGCTCTGACCTGTTGTAGGTTATCGACGGTGACGCCGGGACGGGTCTCGTACTCGACGAGGATGTACTCCCACGCTTTCGGGTGTTCCTTGTGGTTCGCGCCCTTCGAGAGGCGAACACGGTTGTTCTTCGAGTCGTGTTTGATACCGTTCTGCTTCCACGTTACGGTGGAGCGAGGGTGTTCTTCGTGGACGCGTCGGCCTTGGTTGTCGTAGTAGTTTTTCTTGCGGTATCCCGGGGGATTCGCTCGATTGTCAGACTTCCTCTTACCGTACCACGAGTTGAAGGCTTCAGCGAGTTCCTCCAGAACGCGCTGACTGGACTGACTGTGCAGTCCTTTGTATTTGGGGTGAGTCTTCAACTCGTCTTTGAGGTCGCCGTGGTCGGGAATCTCCCCGGTTTCCTCCCAGATTTGTCGGGAGTGGTAGTTGGCGACGTTCCAGAGTTTGCTGGCACTCCACCCGTGCCGGTCAAGCGATTCCTCTATCTGTGAGTGGTTGAGGATTTTCACTCGGTGGGTGCGGTGGACTTCCAGCATTCTGAACGCCTGTATAAGCACTTATACCCGTCTTATTTGTAAAGGTTTAGATTGGGAACGGTGGAATATCCGGCCTCGCTATCGACGGTGGATTGTGGAGGAGTTGTCGGATTCATCCTGACCCTAAGAGCCTGTCCGAAAAACATCCATTATCATGGTGCCTGAGCCCGTCACCAGTTGAAACCTCTCCCAAATATTAACTAACGGGAAGCCCTTTACTGCGTAAGATTCCACCTGTGACGTCCAACTTCATCCGATACGATCAAGATCAGCAACACTTGCTGCCGAAGGACCTCTCGAAGTGGGTCGAAGACGATAGTCTCGAACAATTTGTTTCTGACACTATCGACTACCTCGACGAGCAGGACCGGCTGGAGCCATTTTACCCAGAGGAAACCGACGAAAACCGAGGCAGACCGCAGTTTCATCCCGTAATGCTGCTCAAAGTCCTGGTCTTCGCCTACGCTCAGGGTATTCGTAGCTCCCGGAAAATCGACCGCCTGCTCGAACGTGATGTCGCCTTCCGTTTTCTCGCCGCGAACCAACAACCGGATTTCCGCACCATCAGCAACTTTAGCAAGGACCATCGCCAGGACTTTCAGCATCTTTTCGTCGAAATTCGAACTCATGAAAAAGGGGGAAATCCAGCAGAGAAAAAAGTTAGTTCTCGTTGGCCTTCAGTGCCTTTCTATGTTTGTTCAAGTCCTCCTCCATCTCATCAGGAACTTCAAACTCGTCCATCCGTTCCCGAAAATGGGCGAATTCATCTTCGCTGAGGGAGGGGACGGGTTTCGGGAAGGCCATCGTATCAATGACTACCTTCTGTAATTATATAATGATTTGGGAGAGTGAGTAACAAGCGAGTGCACCCAAACTGAGTATCAAAGATCACCATCGAGTTTGTAATAGCCTCGTTTGGGTTTCCTACAAAAAAGTTTGACCACCTGTAGGATGGCAATAATTTGTTCAGCATTTCTGGCATCCTCGAATGCAGAGATCTATCCCAAAAAGACGTGTCTGGGTCGGTCCGCGAGCATCTCCCGGCCGGCCGAAACGGTCTCGCGGAAATCCTCGGACTCGAAAAAGCCCATCGCGTCCTCCCGGGAGTCCCACTGGCTGGCGATGAACATGTCGTTCTCGTCTGCGGTGTTCACGAGTAGGTCCGTTTCGCGATGTCCCGACATGTCTTCGAGCGCCCTGACGACGCCGTCGAAGGTCTCGACGAACTCCTCCCGATGGTCGGGCTGGACGGTGTAGAACATTCCCATCGTGCCCCAGCCGTCCGGGGCGTCGCCCGGGCGGCCGACGGTCTCCGGGAGGTCAGCGAGG
>CAZJZA010000178.1:0-3798 GCA_964550355.1 uncultured Halobacteriales archaeon | reverse complement strand
TTTCGGGGGAAGTACTCGGAGAGAAAGCGCTCGACGTCGGTCGATGTGGCCTCCTCGATGCGGGACTCGTAGTGATTGACCATGTACGTTCCAAAGGCCGACGCATTTTCCCCGTGAAGCGCACCAAACTGCTCGGCGACCGTCTCGGCTAACTCCTCGTTGTGGGTCTTTATGGCCTCCCAGCCATCCACTTTCGGAGCGCTATTCAGGGCTGCCTCGACAGCGTTTTCGGTCGTATCGAGTTGGTCGGGCTGGAACGTGCCGTCCTCGACCCACTCGGCGGGATAGCAAACGAGCACCGGACCCGACTCGTCCTCGCGGACACGCGCCGCGTAGTCATAGTTGTCGAGGAGATTTTCGCGACGCTCGCGAATGGCCTCCGGATCAGCGTGGGTCCCGCGTCTCACAGCGCGAGTCATGGCACGTGCCGTTTCGAAAACTGTCGAAGGGAGTTCAGGCATCGTCCAGCGCGTCGTTCGCGAGTTGATCGGCTCGCTCGTTCGTCCCACGGGGCACGTGGGTAATCGAATGCGTCTCGAACTCGGAGAGCAGTTCGTGGACCCGGACCCGGTACTCGCGGAGCGTGGGATTTCGGGCCTCCCAGGCCCCTTTGACCTGATTGACGATCAGTTCCGAGTCCCCCCTGATCTCGACTTCATCGTACCCATACTGGGCTGCGACCTCCAGTCCCCTGATGAGCGCTTGGTACTCGGCCTGGTTGTTCGTCGCCCGGCCGATCGTCTCCCCGCCCTCGTCGACGATTCCCTCGTCGTCGATGAGTACCCAGCCGACTGCAGAAGGGCCTGGATTCCCCCGACACGCCCCGTCGAAGTAGACGTGAACACGGCCGCCACCGTCGGCAGCGAGAACTGAAGTAATGTCGACCGGTCGGGCTCCCTGAACCACGAGGCTATCCTCGTACGCGACAGCGTGGGCCCCACCGAGTTCCGCGTGGTAGCGTTCGTGCTCGGTCTTCCCAGGTGTAATCGTGGCTCCCACCTCCTGCAACTCCTCTCGTGCTGCCTCGACGTCACACTCCAAGACCGGCATCGTCTCCCTTTCCGCGACCGACACACAAGTAAGCGCCGGAACCGTTGATTGTTTCATGCCTGCTGTGTATGCCGTTCCGGGGACGGTAGCGGCGGGATTTCCCATTCTGTTCTTTACCAAAGGTAACGAGTGAGCCAACGAGTTTAAGACCGTCCAGAATGCTACTATAAAAGTGCGATGACACGGTCCACCCGCCAGCGGGAGCGACAAGAGGCCGAGACCGAGGAGTCAAAAGAGGAGGTTCGGGAATGTCCCGAATGTGGCTCCGAGGATCTGGTCAAAAGCTCCGACCGGGGCGAACTCGTCTGTAACGAGTGCGGACTCGTCCTGGAAGAGGAGAAGATCGACCCTGGCCCCGAGTGGCGCGCCTTCAACCACCAGGAGCGCCAGCAGAAGTCCCGCGTGGGGGCCCCAACTACCCAGACGATGCACGATAAGGGGTTGACGACTACCATCGACTGGAAGGACAAGGACGCGTATGGCCGCTCTATTTCCTCGAAAAAGCGAAGCCAGATGCACCGACTCCGGAAGTGGCAGGAGCGCATCCGGACCAAGGACGCAGGGGAACGAAACCTCCAGTTCGCGCTCTCGGAAATCGATCGGATGGCGAGTGCCCTCGGGGTCCCCCGGTCGGTTCGCGAGGTCGCCTCGGTGATCTACCGGCGCGCGCTCAAGGAAGACCTCATTCGTGGTCGCTCGATCGAAGGGGTCGCTACGTCGGCGCTGTATGCCTCCTGTCGCAAGGAAGGCATACCCCGGAGCCTCGAAGAGATCTCCGAGGTATCGCGTGTCGAACGAAAAGAAATCGGCCGCACCTATCGTTACATCTCCCAGGAACTCGGTCTCGAGATGAAACCGGTCGATCCGAAAAAGTACGTTCCCCGCTTTTGCTCCGAACTCGAACTCACCGAAGAGGTCCAGTCCAAAGCCAACGAAATTATCGAAACGACGGCCGAGAAGGGACTCCTCTCGGGCAAGTCCCCCACCGGCTATGCCGCTGCCGCGATCTATGCGGCCTCCCTGCTCTGTAATGAGAAAAAGACCCAAAGGGAAGTCGCCGACGTGGCCCAGGTCACCGAGGTCACGATCCGGAATCGCTACCAGGAACAGATCGAAGCGATGGGCATTCACCACTAATCGGTAAATCGGAGCGATTGTCGCGTGGTGGACCGGAGCGATTGTCGAGTGGTGGACCGGAGCGATTGTCGAGTGGTGAATCGGTGCGCTTGTCGCGTGGCGGATATGGGACCCTAGATTCTGTGGATCGGGACGGTGTGGGAAACGAAGCCGTTTTGGCGGGGCCAAGTGTCGAGTGTTCCATGAGCGGGCCGTGGACACAATGGGATCACGTCCTCAAGGTCGATCCCGATAAGGAACTCGTCGCGGGGGACACCTTTGCCGACGTCTGTACGAGTGGGACTGACGCCATCGAGATTGGTGGGACCACCGGCATGACCGAGGAGAAAATGGAACGAGTCGTCAGTGCCTGTCGGGAGTACGACATTCCACTCTACCAGGAGCCCTCGAACCCCGGCGTCGTCATCGACGATCCCGGGCTGGACGGGTACCTCATTCCGACCGTGTTCAACGCCGGAGATCCCTTCTGGATCACGGGCGCTCACAAGGAGTGGGCCCGCATCGACGAAGTCGAGTGGGACCGCACCCACACCGAGGCCTACATCGTGCTCAATCCAGAGGCCTCCGTCGCGAAATACACGGAGGCGAACTGTGACCTCGACGACGACGAGGTGGCCGCATACGCAACGATCGCAGAACGCCTGTTCGGACAGGATATCGTCTATCTGGAATACTCGGGAATGTTAGGTGACCCGGAAACGGTCTCGGCCGCAACCGAGGAACTCGACGAGTCGACCCTGTTTTATGGCGGCGGCATTCACGACTACGATTCGGCCCGGAAAATGGGATCCGTCGCCGACGTGGTCGTTGTTGGCGATCTGGTTCACGAGGAGGGTGTTGCAGCCGTCGAAGAGACGGTCCGGGGCGCAAAAGACGCCTGACCGGCGAGCCTGAAACCCATATTGCCCAGTCGAATTGCACCCGAAGGACCCAGACTGGCCAGTCGATGCACCCGAACGTCCCAGATTGACCGGCCAAATTGCACCCGAACATCCCAAATTGACCAGCCAAATTGCAATCGAACCGGCCAGCCGAAATACGGGCGTTTAAGAGCTATCCGGGGTCTAGTTGGCTCCATGCGAGACCGGACACACGCTGCAGACGCCGAACCCGGCATGGAGGCCACTATCGCCGGGTGGGTCCACGAGATCCGCGACCTCGGAGGGATTGCCTTTCTCATCCTCCGGGATCGGACGGGCCGCATCCAGGTAAAATTCGAGAAGGACGAACTAAGCGACGAGCTCGTCGACCGGGCCCTCTCCGTCCATCGGGAGAGCGTCCTCAAAGTCACCGGGACGGTTTTCGAGGAGGACCGGGCCCCGACGGGGGTCGAGATCGTTCCCGAGAGCCTCGAAGTAATCGCCGAGGCCGATCCGGAACTCCCGCTCGATCCTTCGGGGAAAGTCGGAGGCGAACTCTCCACCCGACTCGACAACCGGACGCTGGATCTTCGACGCGATGAGACCCGTGCCATCTTCGAGATTCGAAGCGCAGTTCTCGAGGCCGCCCGGGACACCTTCCGCGACCTCGACGGGACCGAAATCACGACGCCGAAAATCGTCGCCACCGGGACCGAAGGCGGGACCGAACTCTTCCCGATCACGTACTTCG
>CAZJZA010000177.1:0-3803 GCA_964550355.1 uncultured Halobacteriales archaeon | reverse complement strand
GGTCGAATCCGTGCTTTTACCCGACGACCCAAAGCTCCTCGAGACGATCGAGTCGGGCAGGGAACGGATTTTGCTCGCGGGATACACATTCACCGATCCAGCCATTGCGGATGCCCTGATCGCCGCTCACGAGCACAACGTCACTGTTCGGGTTCTCGTCGAAGGCGGGCCAGTCGGTGGTATCTCGCGCCCCCAGGTCACTCAACTCGACCGGCTCCGGAACGCGGGCGTGACAGTCGACGTGATGGGTACTTCCCTGGCGCGCTATCGATATCATCACGCCAAATATGCGGTCGTCGACGATCGGGCCGTGGTCACCTCGGAGAACTGGAAGCCCGGAGGGACAGGCGGTAACGGTTCTCGAGGTTGGGCGACAGTGATTCGGGATCGAAGGGTCGCCACGGACTTGGCACGAATATTTGCTGCTGACACTGGCTTCCTCGATACCGACTCGTGGGACAACACTCGCCCGGCCGAACCGGTATCCGCACATCCGGATACGGCGACATATCCGACTCGCTTCGAGACACAGGTTTCAGAAGCCGAATCGGTCACCGTCCTTGTGGCTCCGGATACCGCCGCAACCGGCGTGACTCGATTGCTCGAGAACGCGACCGACTCGATTCGGATCCAGCAGGTCTCGATCGATGGCTCGGGATCCCTCATGAACGCGACGCTCGCGGCAGCCGAACGTGGCGTCGACGTTCGAATCCTCCTCTCTGGGGCCTGGTATGCTGAATCCGAGAATCGTGCCCTCGCAGAACGACTCCGATATCGAGTTAAACTCGAACAACTCCCACTGGAGGTCAAGATCGCCGAACCCCGCAGCCGGTACGAAAAAATTCACACGAAAGGTGTGATCGTGGACGGAGAGTCGGTTCTGGTGGGCAGTCTCAACTGGAATTCGAACGCCCTGTATGAAAACCGCGAAGTCGCCGTCCGAATCGACGATCGAGAAACGGCGGCGTACTTCAAACGCGCCTTCCTCGCGGATTGGCGAGGGGCCGCCTGGCGGGTGTCCTGGGGGACACTACTTGGATTGGTGGGGGTACTAATCGGCGGCCTCTGGTATGCCGGGAGAATCGCGACGTTCGAGTGATTAAGGGCTCGCAGAGCTACTGAGGGCCTCGTCGAGTTCCGCGTCCGCCATTCGCTCCACCAGCGAGTCGATGACCGGTTTGCGCATCCCGGGAACGAACCGGATGCTGCCGACGACGAGATGGCCACCGCCGGACACGCCGGCACCGGGCAGTTCGTCGTTTAGCTCGGCGACCATTTCCGGAATATCGAGTCGCACTCCGTCGCTCCGAAGGACGGAAAAGTCCGGCCCGTACCCGACCGTAATGACCGGTTCACCGGTCTCCTCGACCTTGCGGTCGTGGAGTTCACCGGTCGTCTTCCCCGGCGGCGGGTAGGTAAATCGGTAAGCGAACTCGTCGAGGTCGAGCCGGTAGAGATGTGCGCCGTTTGCCAGACGCTCGTTCTCGACGTGATCTGCGCCCGCATCCAGTTGGTGCTCGGTGTCGGCCCGAGCGCGCCTTGCGAGGAGTTCGACCAGTTCACTGTGACGATCGGTGTCGGTTTCGATTCCCAGGATGTCCGTGACAAAATCGCCGCCCGAATTGTAACGAAGCACGTACGCCGAATAATCGAGTGCCGCAACGATGTCATCGAGATGGGCATCGTCGTAGCCTGCTTCGGCCGCCAGATCGAGATACTGGTCCATCGCGTCGGCTTTCGACCGGCCGGCGAGCCCGTCGATTGCCGGAACGTGGTCGAGTGTCTCCTCGAGTGACGGATGGATCATTCGAGCCAACTCGACGCTGAGCATCCCCGACGTGATGCGGTAGTCCTCGCCGTAGAGGTAGGGATTGACGTGAGAATCGACGAAGGGATCGACCGCTTCCGGATCAGGGTGGTGATGGTCGATCACGAGGACCGGAATGTCGTATTCGTCGAGTGTGCGGTAGGCCGCCGTGTCCTCTGTGGTGCTCCCGTTGTCGATCATGAGGAGGGCCGGCAACTTCTGTCCGTGTCGCTCCTGATCACCCAGGGCGTAGTTGAGATCCCTGGTGGCGTCTTCCATCTCGTAGTACGGTGCCTTGCTCGGGAGACGTTTGAGAAGGTGGCGTGGTGCCTCCGGGTCTTCGTGGACGTCCTCGATGAATCGTTCGAGCGCTAGTTCGACGGGAGCGGCCGCGCACATCCCGTCGCCGTCGGCGTGGTGACGGATTCGGATCGGTCGGCCCGCTACGACGGCCGCCCGGAGCTGTCTGGCTACGGCCTTCAAGTCAGCGCGCATTTCGCCCAAGGCGTCCCACTCGATCATGGACTCGACATCGATTGGGTCCGACTGAATGGCCGTGGCGGCTTCGAGTCGCTCGCCGACAGTCTGACCCACGTCACCAGCGAGGGTTTTCATGGACTCGACTTCGACCTGGACGGAGCCGTTTCGCGCCCCAACCGAGCCGGAGACGTGGACGTGATCGCCGACAGTAATTTCGGGGTGTGAGCGGACGCCAGCCCCCTCGTAGGACGTACATGGGACGATCCCGGTTTCGTCCCGGACCTGGAAGACAGTCGGACCCCGGGTCTGTTTGATCTGAACGACGCTCCCCTCGAGGTGGACGTTCTCGCCATTCGAGTCGCCGAGTGTGCTGACCACATTTCGGTCGTAGTCGGGGCGTTGGCGCTCGAGGTCGTAGTCATCGATGTCGACTGGTTCGAAAGAAACGTCGCCCTTCTCCTTGATTTCTGCGAGTTCGACGATTACCTCCTCGCCAACCTCGTATGCAGTATCGAGACTCGATTCGTGGATTAAGCCGGAGACCGAGTCCGAAACGTCGACGAAGACGCCGTAATCGACTACTCCGTTGACGGTTCCGAGATACAACGCGCCTTCGGTCAGGTCGGTCAGGGTACACTCCGGATCGAGATCGGACACGATGGAGGTGCCATCCGGCTGGGATGACGATTCACTCATTGAACACTGATTGGTCGAGGGCGCGTTTACCGCTTACGAACTGGCATTACATCGAGAACGATTCTCTTTGTCGTCTTACCGAAGATTCAAGGAGAAAGCTCCGCCGTTCACGGCGGGGTGGGATTACGAACCGAGTAAAACGGATCGGTGAACCGAGAGACGAGTGTCGAGAACCGTGAGAAGGTAAGGTGTTGTACGGCCAACATAGTGTATGGACCGATCGATCGAACAGCACGGAACGGGTGCTGGCCTCGCTTTCGGGGCGGGAATCGGTGGTACTGCTGCGACGCTTGCAGGACTCGAGTCCTTTCTCGCGGTGATCGCCGGATTCGGAGTGGTCGGTGGCCTGGTCGTTGGCGGGGCCGCTGGCCGGTTCACGGTGGCGAACCTCGGACGCGAACTGGGTATTTCGTGTGGGCGCCTACACGCTGGCTGCAAGTCTCCTCACCGGCGCACTTTTCGGACTGGTCAGTGCCTGGATGGTCGATGGCCATCTGGGTACCGGACTGCTCCTCGGCGGGGTATGCGGGGGTATATTCGGGCTACTGGTGACCGCGGTCCTCATTCGTGCTGGACACGGACAGCAACCCCCTCACTCCACGAGTCTGAGTGAGTAGGGGTCGCCGAAGCAAAGCACCGGGGATGACGATCGTCGCCGATGGAGTCACTCGAAAACGTGGGCTGTCTCTGCCCCTGTGACGTCTTCGACGTCGGTCGGGTCGAAGGCGGCGACCGTTTCCGGCGTGCCGGCTCCGCCCCAGATTTGGGCGTACTCGTTCAATTTTGGAGCGATGAGGACGGTTTCGATCTCGTGACCGAT
>CAZJZA010000176.1:0-3841 GCA_964550355.1 uncultured Halobacteriales archaeon | reverse complement strand
CGTCCCGACGCGGGTCGGGTTTTTCGATCACATGCTCCTTGACTGCCGACCGCGCCAGTTCGAGTTCCAGTTCCTCTGGAGCCGAGCGGTTCCACTTCCCCAGAAGCGAGTTGAAAACGGCCCACCGGTGGGGAAACATCGTCGTCACCTCGCCGGCTTCCTCGATGCACGTCGGGGACCGGAAGGCCATCTCGATCGTCGGATCGTCGAACTCGGCTGCGCGCTCTAGCAATTCCCCGTGACTGGCGTTCTCGCTCTCGAAGCGCTCGACGGAAAGCGAGCCGTGACTCAACTCGATTGTCTCACCCTCGAGCACGAGCGCGTTCACGAGCGCCTGAAACACGGCCTTATCATCCGGGTGGACGATCCCGAGTGAGAGTTCGTAGGTCTCGTTCGGGAGAAGCGTCTTGTGGTGTGGACGATCACTCCCCGCGAATCGTCCCTGCAACCCGCTACAGTGAAGGCTCCCTAACGGGGAGTCATGAACGCCTGAACCGACCGCTTCGTCCACAGCCGAGAGGACTGACAACAGTGCCGAGTAGACCGAGTACCCGTCGGATTGTGGGACCGGAAAACGCGATTCAGGGACGAGCGTCGCCGCGATCCGTCGAACCCTCGGACTGGCCTGTGTTTCCAGTCCCTCGGTGGTCGGCATGGCACTGACTTCAGGTGAAACACACTTAAAACTTATTTGGAAAGTAACAAATATATCCGCTCCACTGCATCTCACGCCAATCCATTCGCCTCAGTGCAGCGACACTCATATATTCCACGCCGATGAGAACGAACGTGTGCGAACGTACATCTCTCCGATCGGGTACGATACGCGACGAGTCACCCGTCCAGTCGTTACGACCGGCCTGAGTAGCGACGACAGACTCGTGATGATCCGGCCGCAGGTGGAATCGGATGCAGAGCGGGCGAACCAGGCGATTGCAGATGTCGAGCAGTTACTGCAGGAAATCGAACCGGCAACGACCACCGAAGTCGAACGCGTCTCTGTCGAGAATTTCGAGACGACGATCCGGGAGTGTTGTCAGATTATTCAATCAATTCCAGACGAATCGGAGGTCATTCTCTCGCTCGGTGGCGGTGCGCGAGACGTATTGCTGCCTTTGACTGTTGCCTCTCTCGTCCTCCCGAGACAGGTCGATCGGACGCTGTTTTTCAGCGATCTCGACCACGACGTTCGCTCCGTATCGTTGCCTGACTTGACGGCGAGAGTGCCGGAACGGACAAGAGAAACGTTCGAAACGATCGTTTCCAGTCACGAATGGCTTACCCTCACCCAACTCGCAGAAGCCACCGACCAGTCGAAAAGCACGGTCATTCGGCACGTCCAGGACCTCGAACCGACGGGCGTCATCGAGGCCGATACGAGCGAGAAGGCAAAACGCGTCAAGACAACGCTTTCCGGCGAGTTGCTCTCGAAAGCCTGGTCTGAGCGCGACTGAGGTCACTCGCTCCGTTACTTTACGAGGGCTCAATCCACCTCGAAAAGTCAAACTCCCGCTATGGGCCCTATCGCGCTTGATTTGGGAACGTTTATTACGGGCCGTTGGGAAAACGGAGGCGTATGGCAGACTTGATCGTCAAAGCCGCTGTGAAGGAAGCACTCGACGACAAAAACGTCTCCTCGGACTTCTACGACGCGCTCGACGAGCGTGTCGACGACCTCCTCGCCGACGCAGGCCGTCGGGCCGAGGCGAACGGTCGAAAGACGGTCCAGCCGCGCGACCTGTAGACGTCGGCTGGTTCCCGCCTTTTCAGCGAGAGGAGCGGACCCGGACACCGTCGGGTCCACCGACGACGATATCGTCTGCAACACCGACGAACAGCCCGTGCTCGAGCACGCCCGGAATTGCCGAGAGTGCCCGAGAGAGGCCCGCAGGATCGTCAATACGGCCGAACTCACAGTCGAGGACCATGTTCCCGTGCTGGGTGATTACTGGGCCGTCTTTTCGGCCTGCGCTCCTGAGTGTCGGTTCCCCGCCGAGATTGCCGATTGCCTCGCGCACCGGCGGGCGGGCTGCGGGGACGACCTCGACCGGAACGGGATGTGAGAGGGCGTCCACTTCCTTTTCGTCGTCGATTACGACCACGAACCGCTTTGAGGCCGTGTCAACGATTTTTTCGCGGGTGTGAGCCGCGCCGCCCCCTTTGATCAGGTCGCCATCAGCCACTTCGTCCGCGCCGTCGATCGTGATATCGACTTTATCGACGGCGTCGAGGGCCGTGAGCGGAATTCCGGCGTCGAGCGCCAGCGCCCGCGATTGATAGGAGGTGGGAATCCCCTGGATGGCGAGTCCCTCCTCCACGGCCCGCCCGAGTGCTTCGGTGGCGTAGGCGGCGGTACTCCCGGTGCCGAGGCCCACGACGTCCCCGTCTTCGACCATCGCGGCCGCTCGTTCGCCGGCCAGTCGTTTTCGCCCTGCTTTCGTTCCGCCGTCTTCCATATCACGGTTCCCGCTCCCAACTGACAAAAAGCCGTGGTTCCGGAAGGCCGCGTTGCCGACTGACGACGACCTCACCCGGACCGAAGCCCCAAAACTCGTGGATAGGTCCGACCGCAGGCAACAGCGCATCCAATCGATCCGTTACGTGTCCGGGTCCACGGCGAGGACCGACTCCCCGGCGCGGACGGTCTCGCCCGTTTCTACCCGGATATCGGCCGGCTCGAACCGTTCGGGAAACAGGACGTCCGCCCGGCTGCCGAAGGAGACGTGCCCGATCCGCTCACCTCTCTCGATATCGCTGTCCGGCGAGACGTGGGGATGGATGCGACGGGCGACCGTTCCGGCGATGAGCGTGACCCGGGTCCCCTCGATATCGACGTGTAAGCGCTCGTTTCGCTCGGCGTCCTTCGAGAAGGCCGGCCAGTGCCCGCCCGGAACGTGTTCGACATCGGTCACCGCACCCGTCACTGGGGCGCGGTTGACGTGCACGTCGGTCACGTTCATGAACACGCCCACGCGGACCCGCTCGGTGCCGTTCTCGTTAGTTTCGGTCCGGATCACCGTCACCGTGCCGTCGGCCGGCGAGAGAACTCCCTCTGGAGGACGTATGCGGTCGGGATCACGGTGAAACCAGAGGACGAACCCGGCGAGGAGCAAAAGCGCAAGGCCAAGTGGCGGGTAGAGGAGCAGTCCCAGCGCTCCCCCTCCCAAAATCGGACCCGCGAGCCGCCACGTGCCGGGGGCAAGACGCATGGTCGTGTTTCGGGGTGCTCGGGAGTAGGGTCTTTCGGGTTTCCCCGGGCGAGGGCTTTATCGGCTTTGAGAGGGAACTCCCGTCGATGGACGCATACCACGCCCGGTATCCCTTTCTCCAGGAGGCCCGAGCGGCCGTCGAGGAGGCGGGTGTGGATCTCGAAGCGGTCGTCAAGCGCGAGGATGCCGTCGTCGACCGGGCCCGCGAGCGGGTCGAACGGGCGCTCACGGATCGCGAAATCGGGCCACCCGCCCGCTCGGCTCGCATCGAGTTGCTCTCCTATCCAGTTGCCCGGGTCATCGCGTCGCTCGTCGACGCGTCGATCGTCAGGCAGCGATACGCCGACGCGGAGGCGACCGCCGCCCACGAGCGGTTCCAGGAGGATTTCGCTGACGTTGACGAGATCAACTCCGTCGGCACGCCAGCACTCTCCCGGAACACGCTCCTCCGGGAGTTCGACCTCGAAACGGACGTCCGCGCTCTCGAGGACAGTTTCGAGATGCATGTGAGCGCGTATCTCATCTACTCGGCATCGCTCCGTCAGAGCAAGTGGCGGGTCTCGACTCGCGTGCTCGATGACGGCTGGGTACAGGTCACAAGCGACGAACTCGACGTCCTCCTCAAACGGGCC
>CAZJZA010000175.1:0-3958 GCA_964550355.1 uncultured Halobacteriales archaeon | reverse complement strand
GCCAATCGGGGTTGAGTACTCGTGCCCGCATCGTCTTCCGCACTTTCTCCTCGTTGGTGTAGACAGTCACGTCATCGGGGTCACTGGAGTCGCCGACGTAGGAGGCGGGGTCCGATCCCGAAATATCGCCGACGGCGGAGACGAACCCGCCATGGAAGGCGTACCAGTCCGAGGAGTCGAACTCGTCCTGTTCGGCCGTGTCTTCAACTTTTACCGTGGCGTCGACGGAACCGAGTCTCCGCTCGAAACTCTCGTGGGCTTTCGAAACCTGCCCCCGGGAGTCGAGGGCGTAGCCGCCCCACTGCACGTAGACGTCGGCGAGGTCGCTCCGGTCGTCCCAGTTACCTTCGTCGACGGCCTTGTTCGTCCCTGCGCCGTAGCCGCCGGGTTTCGTCGTGAAGACGCGGTTTCGGGCTAGTGTATCTGCCTCGGCCGGGTCCACACCCCCGGCTTTGAGGTCTGCGGCCTCTTCCTCGACGTGTTTTTTCACGTAGTTCATTTCCGGTGGTTCGTCCAGGTTTACGACGGCGTCGACGGCGTCGTGGACGACGCTCGCGGCCTGCGGGAAGGCGTCACGGAAGAGCCCGGAGACGCGCGTCGTCACGTCGATACGCGGCCGCCCGAGTTCGTCGAGCAGAATTGGTTTTACGTCGTCGATGCGGCCCGCGTCGGTCCACACCGGTTCAACGCCCATGAGCGCAATTACCTGTGCAATGGTCTCGCCGCGGGTCCGTACTGTCGGAGTCCCCCACGCCACGACACCGATTTCTTCGGGATACTCTCCCTGTTCGTCATGGTGGCGTTCGGCGACCCCGTCGGCAACCTGCTTGCCCACCTCCCACGCCGTCTTGGCGGGGACTTTCCGTGGATCGAGCGTGTAGAAGTTCCGGGCCGTCGGCAAGAGATCGACGCCGCCGCGCGTCGGCGCGCCACTCCCGCCCGGTGGGACGTACTCCCCCTCCAGGGCATCCGCCGTTTGCGGAATTTCCTCGACCGCCTTGGCAACGCGCGGAGCGGCCTCCTCACAAATGAACGCGAGGACTTCGCGGAGGTCGTCGTGGGCGCCGCGTTTGGCGCGTGCGTCGCCAAGGGGGTCGATGTCGACGACGAGCAGGTTCATGTTCACCTCGTCGTCGGGGCCGGCTTCAAGCTCTGTTTCGGGAACGTCGAAGTCCTGACGCGCGAGTTCCTCGACGAGTTCGACCGACTGATCGTAGACGGAGTCGCCTGCCTCCGAAAGGTACATTCCAAGCTCCTCGTCGTACGCCCCCGGTTCGTCGAGCATTCGGTCGTAATCGATGCCGAGGACGCCCGCGACGGCCTTTCGGAGACTCGGGGCTCCCGGATTCGACAGACGCGTGAGCCCGACTAGATACTCGACGAGCCGGTCGCTACCCGGCGGTTCGCCCATCGTGTGGAGGCCCATCCGAATCTGGGTGGTTTTTACGTCGGTGAGGTACTCGTGAATACGCCCGACGAGGTCTTCGAAGGGCCGTTGGTCCACGTCCTCGACGCCAAGGTCGGTAGCGAGGTCCAGTTCTTCGACCGTCTCGGTGATTCGCTTTCGGAGTTGTTCACCGCTGTCTGTGCGTGCGTCTTCCATTCCCGCCTCGCGATACTCCCGGACAAGTTCTTCGAGGAGGGCGAGGTCGTCATAGATGCCGGCCGTCCGCATGACCGGCGTCAGGTAGTCGACGACGGCCGCGTACGACCGGCGCTTTGCCTGTGTCCCCTCGCCGGGATTGTTAATTATGTAGGGATAGACGTTCGGCAGATCGTCGATCAACTGGTCCGGGGCGCTCCCGCCGTTCAGCCCGACAGTCTTGCCGGGGAGCCACTCGAGGCTCCCGTGTGTCCCGAGGTGGACGACGGCGTCGGCTTCGAACTCCTCGCGAAGCCACGCGTAGAAGGCGTAGTAGTCGTGTGGCGGCTGGAGGTCCGAGTCGTGGTAGACCTTCGAGGGGTCCATTCCGAACCCACGCGGCGGCTGGACCGTCACGAGGACGTTCCCGTACTCGACGCCGGGGATGGCGAACGGCCGGTCCGGCGGTTCGCCCCACTCGTCGATGACGTGGTCGCGGAATCGATTGTCAGCGTCGGCGAACCACGCGGCGTACTGTTCGGGGGAGACCACGTCAACGCTCTTCGCCCGCACGTCCTCGGATGCTATCCACCGGGACTCGAGGGTCAACTGCGAGGTGAGACGGTCGATGAGTTCCTCGCCGTTTCCGGGCAGGTCGGACATTACGTAGCCCCTCGCGTCGAGTTCTTCGAGGAGGTTGACAGTGCTCTCGGGGCTGTCGAGACCGAACGCGGTCCCGATGCCGTCGTCGCTCGGGGGGTAGTTGTGCAGGACGACGGCGACCGCCTTCTCATCGTTCGGCAGATGTCGGAGCCGTGCCCAGTTGACGGCTAATCGGGCGACGTGGTCGATTCGATCGTCGATGGGAAAGTGGTGTTTCGGTGCGCTCCCGATTCCGGCCTCGTCCTTCATGCGTTCCTTGCCGCTGATAGGGTGCGTGATGACGTTACCGTCGAACTCTGGGAGTGCAACCGACAGGGCGAGTTCGAACCCCATCACACCCGTGTCGCTCCGTTCATATCTGGACCGGGAGCGCATCGTCGTGATGGCCTGGAGGACGGGGACACCGAGTTCGGTGAGAAAGATGTCCTCCGCACCCTCACCTTCGTCGCTCGCGTCGCGGCCGCGTTTGCTCATTGACAGCGAGAACATGAACGAACTCACGACGGCGTCGACAATCGGGCCATCTTCGTCGCTGAACCAGTTGCGGGCTACCCACCTGGCGTTCTCCTGTCCCTCCTCGTCCGTCGCCGGATTACAGAACGCGGCAAGGACGTTCGCGCCCTCAGCTTCCAGTTTTCGGACGAGTGCGTCGACGTACCTCGTATTCGAGTGCGTCCAGTGAGACTCGTAGAACCAGACGCCGATGGTCGGTTTCTCGGGGTCGTGTGTCGCCAGCAACTCATCGGGCTCAACGCCGGGATGGTCGGGGTGATAGACGCCTTCAGTCGGAAGCGAAACCGGGTCGTCGTAGTCGGCGTCGAAGTCGTCATACTCGCTCGCGAGGAAGCGACAAAGGTTTGTGAGGTTCACCACGCCACCGCCGGCGAGGTAGTCGTACACCCGGTTGCGGGCATGATCGGAGACGGTGGTGTCGTCGAACGCGAACGCGTCGCCCGTCGACTTGACGACGAGGGGCACGCCCGCCTCGTTGAGTCGGTCCACGGCGTGATCGTAGCCGGGCATATTCTCCACCCCACCGTGCAACCAGAGCACCACGGCCGACGCGGAGCCGACTTCGTCGACGAAGGCGTCCACATCGGTTTCGTCCTCGAGGTCGCTCTCGGAGCGAACCACAAGGTCGATGTCGTCGAGTCGCCCCGCGGCCTGTTGTACCGCTCCCAACTCGTTTTCCGTCGACGTATATAACCCGATCGTCGGCATGGTTTGATAAAATAATATTTCGGTACTACAAGTAAACTTTCGTATTCGCCTGGAGTCGGGACATCAGTACTCGTACTTCCGTTCGTAGCCCCGCGGCGTCACCATGCGGTCGTCCCAAACATACGTCTCCTCGTTCCCGACCAGAATCGTCGTCGTCATATCGACGAGATCGGTTTCACCGAGATCGGGGAGGTCGCGCAGTTCGACGATTTCCGTCTCTTCGTCCTCCCGGCCCGCGGCGTGGACGATACCGACTGGCGTCTCCGGGTCGCGGTGTTCGAGCAGAATTTCACAACATTTCTCGAAGTTGTCCCGGCGCTTGCGACTCCACGGGTTGTAGATGGCGATCGTGAACCCTTCCTTGGCGACAGCGTGCAGTCGGGACTCGATGGCCGGCATCGGCGTCAGGTGGTCCGAGAGGCTGATGCTAACCGTGTCGTTCACGAGCGGTGCGCCGAGGCGGGCCGCACACGACTGTGCGGCCGGGACACC
>CAZJZA010000174.1:0-3961 GCA_964550355.1 uncultured Halobacteriales archaeon | reverse complement strand
GTGGACGACTACAACATCCACTACTCGGATGCCTCCGAGCGCAACCTCCGCTGGGATATCCATCCCCACGAGTTCTCGGCACCGCCCGACGAGAAACACTTCCACCCGCCGCCAGACGCGTCAAGCGCGGATGATCACGTTGAGGGGTCGTGTATGGAAACTCAAATTGCTCTCGTTGCCCGGGCGGTTCACCTCGTGTGGCGACAGGCACTCGACGAGGGGTCGGTGACCGACATCAACTCTGGAACGAACCCACCCTGACCGCTCAGTACAGTTTATCAGTACTCTGGCTTAGATACGTACCTTTTCCATCAACTCAGGGGGTGACCCAAAGTTACGAAAATCGGCTCGATTACCGAATACTGTTCCAGTAAATAGCTTCGAAATTTCAGTAATATCAGCTAACTAGCTTTGTAAAGTACTGAGGTTACTCCTTTCCCGAAACTTACCCGATATCTCGAACTGTATTGATGAAATCGTCAATCGATACGAACTCGAAAAATGACCGCCCCAGATAAAACGGCGTCACGAGCAGGCCACCAAACGCGTTCGCATAGGCGTCCCCCAGCGAAAAGTACCGGTGGGGAGTCACGGATTGTATGAGTTCAATGCCAACGCCGTAGCCGATTGTGATACTGATAACCACTCCGGCGACCAGCCAGGGGTTTACATCCCAGTCGACGGCTGCATACGCAAGTGCATATCCGAGAGCCCCATACGCCACGAAATGCCGCCATTTATCGAGTGGGAGTAACTCCGGTTTCCACGGATCGATCACGCCTGGCGGAACCGTTATTATAGAGGTGTAGAAGATAAACGCCGCGATAACGAGGGCAAAAAGCCAACGAATGCGTCTGGGAAGTAAAGGAAATTTGGCTTTCATTTCCTCTTCGTTTTTGAGTTGATGAGTATAATTGATCCGGTTTTCGAAATAACCCTGCCGATGCGTAGAGGTTTTTTCCGATTCTCGGGAAGGATAATATATTTGGGCGGTGTTCAGAGCCTTGATATCCATTGAGAAAGATTTCTCTGTTCACACGGGGAACTCATTAATGCTCAGAACTACCCAACGTACGGGGCTTGAAGCGTGATTACAAGATGAGATTGGAGTGAAATCGGATTGAGAGACGATTTTTCACGAACCTGTGTGGGAATTAAAGTAACAATTTTTAAACCGCCCTGATTAGCCCTTGACAGAATGCCTTTGAATCGACGGCAGTTTCTGGCCGCCGCAGGCGGGATCGGTGTTTTCGGTGGCCCACTCGTCGGAAAAACCAGGGCAGCAGACCTCACTGTCAAAGGGATTATCGAAACACCAGTAGAGACGTCCTTTAATCAAACAGCAGTCCAAGTTTACCGAACCGGAACAGGAGAAGAACCATCGATACGGACAAATGTGGACTC
The DNA here is from genome assembly GCA_964550355.1 of uncultured Halobacteriales archaeon. Taxonomy (GTDB): domain Archaea; phylum Halobacteriota; class Halobacteria; order Halobacteriales; family Halobacteriaceae; genus Halodesulfurarchaeum. The sequence continues at coordinate 2,557 of CAZJZA010000174.1, read as the reverse complement.
AGATGGTCACTTCTCAGGCACGGTTCCAGAAACGGGAACATACACGGTTATTTTCTTCGACCGGACCCCATACGGCGAGTTCAATCCCAGTTCCAACAACCTGCCCGTGGCCTATGTTCTCGGCACGGCAGACGTAGAGGGAGATGAAACTGCACTCGGAACGTTTTCGCTCCCAAAAGCTCACCGAGTCGAAATCAAAATCGTTTCAGAGACGGGAGAACCAATGGAGGACTTCCCGGTGAATTTCCGATTTGAAAGTGGCCACGGTCTCACGCCGGGCAAGTTCACAACTAATGCCGAGGGGTACGTCAAACACGCCGGAGCGAGTGAAACTGGTGTCGATCTGGTGGGTCAGGTAGTTCTCGAAAAACAACCACTCAGCAATCCCGATAACGAGGAGCGACTCACGGTGCTCAACATTACCGAATCGAGCGAAATCGAAATTTCCGTCACCGGAGAAACGAATGACGAAACCAATAGCACTGTTCAGGAATCGACCGAGGATCAGTCCCAACAGTCCAACACCCGTGGCTTTTTCACAAATGATGAAACCGATGATGGACCACTCTCGAACGTCATGAACCTGACCGTCATGGGATTCGTGCTTTCGGTCGGTGGAATCATGTATCAGCTCTTCGAGGGGCGCTAACAATGGCTCGTGGAATGCCTGCCATATGGAGCGGAATTGTCGCAGCGCCATTCGTGTTCAGTGGAGGATATTTCTATCTGCAAGGGCCATTTGGCTCAGTTCCTCGGACGATCGGACTACCCATACTCGTGTTTGGACTGTTTATTCTAGCCGGAGGGGTCTACATCCACGTTATCGCCGCCCCAGAACCGCCGACGATGCGAGAGGGAGAGAAATTAATCGACTCTCGGAATCCTGCTCAACGTGTCGCAGCGGTGAAGGCTTTCGTTGGCTTCGGGTTTCTCGTGGTTTCAGCGTGGCTATTATTCGGCACCTCACAGCCCTATGCCTATCCAACGACGGCGTTTTTCCTCGGGCTGTATCTTTTTTCGACGGGTATCCACACTTACTGGACAAATACACTCACCACCTATTATGTGACGACTCAGCGACTCATCAAAGAATATCGATTCGTTTCGTTAGTCCGTGAAGAACTGCCCTTCGATAAAGTCCGCGGCGTCGAAGAACGGCGATCGATTTGGGAGTCACTCGTCGATCTCGGAAACGTCCGAGTGGCCTCGGGAGGGGGTGGTACCCTGGAAATCGTCATCAAAAACATCTATTCGCCACGTTCCTTTGCTGATGAAATACGGAATCTGATTTAATCTCGCGGTTCAGTTTTCTACCGACAAGATAATCGTTTGAAGTTTGAGTGATTTTTGTCTCGGGAAATATCTGGGGGTGGTACAGTCCCGGAACGCAGAGAATATCGACTGGTTGTGATTCTGTTTTCGGATCGTTTGAGAAAGCGTAGCTGGCGCTCTTCGACCGTAAAAATGGAAAATGGGTAGGGGTACCGATCCCACGGAAGGGATCGGATAACGGGTTGCGCCCGTTACTCGCGACTACCGACTTATTCGTCCCCGTGAGTCGTCCGAGCGGGGGTATAGATGCTCCAAATCGCCATCCTGCGGCGGATTTAGCACTCGTGCCCGACAAATGCGCAGAGGTCCTGGACGATCCCCTCGATCGTCTCGTCGACGAGGACGCCCTCGCGGTGCTGGATGTCCACGTGCTTGATCGTGGTCACCGTCCAGGGGTTTACGTACGACGTCCTGGGGAGACCGCCGGTCACGAAGTCGTCGTCTGTCAACGGGACCGCCTCGGACCGCCTTGTCGTCGTAACGGCCACGAAAATTCCTTCCTCGTCACCGAATGGATGGCTGGCATCCTGTACGCATACCCACGGGCGAGCCGGTGAAGAGCCGAAGAAGTCCGGCCCCTTCACGACGTCGCCGCGATCGCACCCCATCGGTTATTCCTCGCCGTAATAGTCGTCGCTCGTCGAGGCCGGGCTGGCGTGCTCCTGTGCTGTGTACGCGGCGAGGCGATCGTCCTCGGCGATCGCCCAGTACCGCCCCCTGTGCCTGAGGAGACCCCGATCTTCGAGCCGCGACAGGACGGCGCCAACGCTTCCTCGGTTGATCCCCGTCTCCTCGGCGATCTCCGATTGGGAATACGCCTGCTCGTCGTGAGTTCCGAGGAACTGAAGGATTCGGTACGGGTGGGTTCCTTCCTGAAGGTTCAGAACTTCCTCTGGTTCCTCGTCGAGCCGGTCCACGCTAATGGGCATATGTAATAGAATGCAATACTCCGTAATATATCTGTTGGGAAAGAGGCCGCACTTTGGGCCGAAACGCCCACCACGATCACGATTCAAATCGAAGTTGAGTAGCCAATTTTCTGCCTAACCGCGCTCAATCGGTTTTGCCACGTGTTTCGGGTGGAAGAGAGACAAATTCCATTCAACAGATTTCGCGTTTGATGGGTGTCAGTTGGTGTGTGACTGTTGTTTTGCTTGCACTCGATACGCAGTCAGGACCACAGGAAAACCGAGGCCCACCACTGGATTTCAGCCGTGGACAGCGC
>CAZJZA010000173.1:0-3998 GCA_964550355.1 uncultured Halobacteriales archaeon | reverse complement strand
TCAGTTGGGAGAGACCGAAATAACTGAACCCGCCGAACGAGGGGCCATTGGCGGCCCTACCGGGGCGCTCGTCAATCGGGCGAGCCACTGTGAAATCGACTCCTGTGGGCTGATCGTCGAGAGCGATCCCCTGTTGCCGGATCCGGCCGCGGCCCGGCAACTCATCGCCCACGGGATCGAGGCGATTGCCGACATTTCGGTGCCGACCGACGACCTGGTCGAACGGGCCGAGGAGATCCGCACCCAGAAAGAGGCCCTTGCAAAGCGGATGCAACAGGCTGGCGAAGAGGAGAGTACGCAGGCCCAGCCACTTCGGATGTATCAGTAACGAGCCGGGTCAGCGACGGTTTCGACCGCAGATTTTCCGTAGACTTAACAGGCAACTCCACGCCCAAAGAGACATGGTGGAGTTCTCACGTCGCGTGGAGTCGGTATCGATCAGCGGCATTCGGGAGGTCTTCGAAGCGGCCGGCAGTGAGTCGATTAATCTCGGACTGGGCCAGCCCGACTTTCCGACGCCGGAGCACGCCCGGGAGGCCGCAGTCGAGGCGATTCGAGCGGGAGACGCGGACGCCTACACCTCGAATTTCGGCACCGAATCCCTCCGGGACGCAATTAGGGAGAAACACGCCCGCGACAACAATCTCGACCTCACCCGAGAGCAGATCATCGCAACGGCTGGCGGAAGCGAAGCCCTTCATCTGGCCCTCGAAGCTCACCTCGATCCGGGTGAGGAAGTCCTCCATCCCGATCCGGGGTTTGTCTCCTACTCGGCGTTGACAAAGTTAGCGGGCGGTACTCCTGTTCCAGTTCCATTACGGGATGATCTGACACTCTCCCCGGCAGCAGTCGAAGAGCGAATAACGGAGAACACGGCCGCGATCATTGTCAACAGTCCGGCCAACCCGACCGGCGCGGTGCAGCCGCCGGAGGACATGCGAGAGTTTGCCAGGATCGCCGACGAACACGACGTCCTCCTCATTTCGGACGAGGTCTACGAACACATCGTCTTCGAGGGGACCCATCGCTCGCCGATGGAATTTGCCGAATCGGACAACGTCGTCGTGATCAATGCCGCCTCGAAGGCCTACTCGATGACCGGATGGCGACTCGGCTGGGTCGTGGGGAGCGAGCGCCGGATCGAGCGAATGCTCCGGGTTCACCAGTATATCCAGGCGTGTGCGAGTGCACCGGCCCAACATGCGGCGGAAGCGGCACTCCGGGGTCCCCAAGATCAGGTCGAGGAGATGGTCGAGGCCTTCGAAACTCGCCGAAATGTCCTCCTTGAGGGCCTCGAATCGATGGGTCTGACGGTTCCCGAACCACGGGGCGCGTTTTACGCTATGCCCAAAGTGCCGGACGGTTGGGTCGATGCGGTGTTAGAACGTGGCGTGGTGGTGGTACCGGGTTCGGCGTTTGGTAAGCAAGGTGAGGGGTACGCCCGAATCTCCTACGCGACTGATCTGGAGACGATTCGAGAGGCACTCGAAATCATGCGCGAAGCGACACGGGCCGTCTCGTAAGCGACGATTATCGGACGGCCGGTTCGGTAAGTGCCAGTATCGTCCCCGTACCAGCGACCGCGAGCACCACTGCTGCAGCGAACACCGACACGTAACTTCCCGTTCCCTCGATGAGGGCGCCGACGATCGGCGGCCCCGCGAACGTCCCGAGCCAACCCACAGCACTCACGACCGAGACGGCTGTCCCACCCACGTTCCGAGGAACATAGCGCTGGACGAGCGTATAGAGCAGTCCGAACTGGAGTTGGATCGCGAATCCGGCCACGACCAGGCCAGTAGCCATCAGGAATAGTGTCCCACCGAGCCCCAAAATTGCCGCGACGATCCCGGACCCGACAAAAGAGATGGCGATCACCGGAAGCGAACGGCCCCCAAATACCTGCTCCGAGAGCAATCCACCACCCGGCCTGGCCAGAATCCCAATCGCGGGAAAAAGTGCCGTCACGATCCCGCCGAGTGCAAGGTCGATCTCGTAGTTCGACGTGAGATAGGTCGGCATCCAGCTGTTATAGATCATGTAGATCATGTAAGATAGCAGGGAGATGAGGCCGACACCCCAGACGCCGCGATTTGTGATTGCCCGTCGCAGATCCGATCGGGTCGCCGCCGATCTCGGCGTCCCGGTCGTCTCGACTCGACGGTCGATCAGCCAGAAGGTGACACCGAAAACGAAGCCGACGACCACATAGAAGCCGAATGTCGCCGTCCAGTCGAGTACCCCTGCCACGAGGGGCCCCGTGAACTGACCGAGCGCGTAGCCTGCGGGATAGCCGGTCACGAACACGCCGACGGCCGTCGCCTCGCGTTTGGCCGGGAACGCCCGGGTGATCATGGCTGTCTGGGCGATCCAGATCGTGACTAACCCGAACCCGCCCACGACGCGACTTGCGAGGAGCACGGTGTACGCTTCTTTGGCTGCAACGGCCGTATTGATCAGGCCGACCACGAGCAACAGCGAAACCGAGAAAAGGACAGCGCGGCCGTTGTCGACGCGGTCGAGGAGGATCCCGACGGGGATGCCAGCGACAACAGCCGCAATTTGCGGGGCCGTTATTATCCAGGCCGCGGCGGTCTCCTCGATGGAGAACGCAGCCATTGTGAGCGGGAGGACGCTCGAGGGAGTGATCGCCCACGCGCCGATGAACAGCCAGAGTAGCCATCCTGTAACGACCAATCCGACCGGACCGGGTCCGCTGGTCCCGGTTAGTTCGTCCAGTCGACGTCGCCAGTACATGCAGGTCCAGTCAGGCGGTTTCCGAGCGTATCGCTTAATTCTGCTGAAACCGCCCCGATCAGGTTGCCGTGCTGACAATTTTGATGACGTCACCCTCCTGTAACTCGTACTCGTCGCCGACTTCGCGATTCGTGCGCGCATTGATCGCGTGGAGATAGCCGTCGCCGATATCGGAATGGACCGCGTAGGCGAGATCCGTGGGCGTCGCGCCGCGAGGAAGCAAGAATGCGTCGGGGAGCACGTTTCCGTGGGTGTCGGTCCAGTGGGTGGCGTCCTGGACCGGAAAGACGGTCAGGTGATCGAGTAACTCGTAGACGGCGGTGTTCAATGCCGCCTGGACGCCGGTGCCAGAAAAGCGGACCATCGTCTCTTCGAGGTCTTCGAGCGCCGACTCAGTTCCGGCGTCTACCTCTGCGGTGACCGAGAAAGAATCGTCCCCCGGATCGTACTTGATGACCTCTTGCTCAACCCCTCGTCGAAGGGCGACTTCCCCTTCGGCCGTCGCCGGGACGACGGGGCGGTCCAGATTCAAGAGTGCCTCGACGTATTCCGCCGGTGCGACGTCGATTTTGTTCGCGACGACGACGATCGGTTTCGTCCGGGCTCTGATTTCCACGGCCAGTGCCTCGCGTTGCTCGTCGGTCCACTTCGCCGGATCCTCGGGATAGTCGAGTTCGCGCAGGGTGGCCGCGACGTCGGCCGTCGTTGCACCGAACCCGGTGAGCAATTCGGTCAGTGCTTCGTCGATATCGAAGCCTGGCGATCGGGCCTGCCGTTCTACAGACTCCCAGTTTCGAGAGACGATGGAGGCCAGCCAGAGGTCCATCTCTCGTTCCACGAAGTCGACGTCTTCGAGCGGATCGTGACTCCCCACTTCGACCGGCTCGCCCTCAATATTTGTCCCACCGGACGCGTCGACGACGTTGAGAATAGCGTCGGCGTCGGTCAACTCATCGAGGAATTGATTGCCAAGTCCCCGCCCCTCGTGGGCCCCCGGGACGAGTCCGGCCACGTCGAGGAGTTCGACCGGGACGTATCGTTTCCCGTCGTGACAGGTGTCGTTGCCACATCGCTCCTCGAGATCCAGACAGGGGCACTCGGTACGAACGTGAGAGATGCCCCGGTTCGCGTCGATCGTCGTGAATGGGTAGTTCGCCACGTCGACGTCGGCCATCGTGGCGGCTGTATAGAAGGTGGACTTGCCGGCGTTCGGTTTGCCGGCAAGGGCCAGCGAAAGCATA
>CAZJZA010000172.1:0-4093 GCA_964550355.1 uncultured Halobacteriales archaeon | reverse complement strand
GCATCGGGGTCGACGTGGCCCCGGCAGCAAAACAGGTCCTTCAGGCCGCCGCCGAGGCGACCGGCCGGCACGTCGAGTGGATGCGGGTCTACGCCGGCGAGCGCGCCCGCGAGGAGTACGGCGAGAACCTCCCCGAGGAGACCGTCGAGGCCATCAGGGAGTTCCGCGTCGCGCTGAAGGGCCCGCTCACGACCCCGGTCGGGGCCGGGTTTCGGAGCCTCAACGTCGCGCTGCGCCAGAAACTCGATCTCTACGCGAACGTCCGCCCGACGTACTACCTCGACGGCGTTCCCTCCCCCGTGAAGGCACCCGAGCAGATGGACATGGTGAACTTTCGGGAGAACACCGAGGACGTCTATGCCGGAATCGAGTGGGAGGCGGGGACGCCCGACGCCGAGAAAGTCCGGACCTTCCTCGAAGAGGAGATGGACGCAGAAGGCATCCACGAGGGACCGGTCGGGATCGGCATCAAGCCGATCACCGAGTTCGGCACTAAACGCCTCGTCAGAGAGGCCATCGACTACGCCCTCGAGAACGACCGGGATTCAGTCACGCTGATCCACAAGGGCAACATCATGAAATACACCGAGGGCCAGTTCCGGGACTGGGGCTACGAGGTCGCAAAGGAGGAGTACGGCGAGGAGGTCATTACCGAGGACACGCTCTGGGAGGAGCGGGACGGCGAACAGCCCGAGGACGTCCTCGTCGTCAACGACCGCATCGCGGACAACATGCTCCAGCAGTTGCTCACCCGGACCGAGAACTACGACGTGCTCGCGATGCCGAACCTCAACGGCGATTACCTTTCGGACGCTGCCGGGGCCCAGATCGGTGGGCTCGGCATCGCGCCCGGCGCGAACTTCGGTGAGGGGCGGGTCCTCGCGGAACCGGTCCACGGCTCTGCGCCGAAGTACGCCGGCCAGGACAAAGTCAACCCGACCGCGATTATCCTCTCCGGACGGCTGCTCTTCGAGTACCTCGGCTGGGAGGACGCCGCAGATTTGATCGGCGAGGCCGTCGAGCAAACCATCACCTCGAAGTACGTAACCTACGACCTGCACCGGCAGATAGAAGGCGGCGAGAAAGTCAGCACGAGCGAGTACGCTGCCCGAGTCGCCGAAACAATCGACGAACTGGCCTGAGCCGGCCGGGTATCGGTCGCGGGGTCTGTCCCGCCGGCCGCACACTGCCAGTTCGGACCTGGACTCGTTACTCCGCCCAGTCCGGATCAGTGCGCGGCGGGCTGAAGACGTCGATTCCCTCGGCCACCGTGTCACTCCCGTTTTCGACGGCGTGTGGTTCGTCGCCGGTGAGTCGGTAGCTGTCGCCTGCTTCGACCACGACTTCCTCCCCATCCACGACGAACGCGAGTTCGCCCCGCATCAGGTATCCCAGCTGTTCGTGGGGATGGCTGTGTTCCGGGACCGTTGCCCCGGGGCCGATTCGGAAGTGCTGGATGTTCGCTTCTTGCCCGGTCGCGAGCAGTGCCAATTCGACGCCCTCGATGGGTTCGGCCGTTTCGACCGCCGTTTTCGGAACGTGGTCCATGGCCTACCTAACGGCCTGCCTCTCGAAAAGGATGGCTTCCAGGGGCTCACAAAGCAATTGGCCCGGCTTACGGTGCTCGAACTGCGAGCACCGAGAGGTCCGAAAAGGGCGTGTCCTCGGGGCCCTCGCCGCCGGCGTGCTCGGCCAACTCACCGAGTGGCTGTCTGCTCACCGACTCGGATTCGTGTGTGAGTTCTTCGAGGACGAGCGTGTCGAGGTCGGGATCGGCACCGGCCGAAAGTAGGTCCGCCGCGATGTCGCCGGGCATCATATCGTAGGGCCGTGGCAACACGAGGAGGTGGCGCTCGCCGACCACCTCCCGCAGGCGCTCCAGTCCCGGCTCGATGTCACCGGACTTGTGAAGCGTAACGAACCGGGTGTCCTCCATCGGTGTGCGAGCCCGGCTGGCCGCCATCTGAATCGCCGAGATGCCGGGGACGACCCGGACCGGGCGGTCGACCGCCTCTTCTACCTTTCCGAGGAATTGGTAGCCCGAGTGGTTCGGGTCGCCCATCAGGACGGCGACCCCCTCGGCCCCGTCTGCCACCCGCTCGCCGAGGGCCGCGAGGGCTTCGGCCTCGTCTTTGTAGCCACAGGTCAGTAACTCTGCGTCGGTGAGGTCCGCGACCATCTCGACGACCGTGGTGAAGCCCACGACGACGTCGGCTTCGGCGATCGCGTCCCGGCCGCATTGGGTGAGGAAGTCGGTGTTTCCCGGGCCGATTCCAACTGCGAGGACCGGATCCTCGTCTTCAGGGTCTTCCGGCTCGGCAGCCGCCGCGGCGGCCGGGTCGGGACCCGAATCGAGGTCGTAGTCGCTCATCGCTCGATCTCACCCGCCTCCATGTCGCTCGCGACGTGAATCAGCTCGTTCGCGAGCGCGGCAGCCAATCCGCTCCCGCCACGCCGGCCGACGTTCGTGATCGTGGGAACGCCGTGCACTTCGCCGACCTCGCGGAGCCGTCGCCGGCTCTCGGCCGACTTGATGAAGCCGACCGGGGTGGCGACGACTGCGGCGGGCCTGGTCCCGTTCTCGATTCTGTCGGCGAGCGCGAGGGCGGCAGTCGGGGCGTTCCCGATTACGGCGATTGCACCGTCGTAGAGTCCACGCTCGTCGAGTGCGAGAACGCCGGCACCGGTGCGAGTGATCCCCTCCTCCTCGGCGAGTTCGTCGCCTTCGCCCAGTGCCGTGTACTTCTCGCAGTCGTGGTTCCGGTCGGTGATCCCGTGGCGGGGCATCGTGACGTCCGTAATAATTGGGTTGCCCGAAAGGACGGCTTCGGCCCCACTCCGGACCGGATCGTTCCCGAAGCGCACCAGGTACTGGAACTCGGGGTCGCCCGTCGCGTGGACGGCCTTGCGGCGAAAGCGGGCGGCGAGCGTGTCGCCGGGAACGAGATCCGCGACGATGTCGAGGCTGGCCTCGGCGATCGCGGTCCCGTCTGCCGTCGTCGCACCGAGATCGGTGTAGTAATTCGGGTCGTCGCTCATCGGGCCACCTCCGGACCGTCGGGAGCCGCTTCGAGCGTTCCGTCAACCTCGAGCTGGAGGTCCCTGAGTCGGTCGACGGTTTCCTGGTCTGTCTCCCAGAGACCGCGGTCGATTGCCTCGAGCAGCGTCTCGGTGACGTGCTCTAAGGCCCAGGGATTCTCCGCCATGAACCACTCCTGTCGGTCCGTATCGAAGGCATATTTATCGGCGACTTGCTCCCAGAGCGTGTCGCTTACCGCGTCGGTCGTCGCGGCCCAGCCGAGGGTGATCTCGACGGTCGTCGCGAGGTCGCCCGCGCCCTTGTAGTCGTGTGCTTCCATGCTGTCGATCCAGTCGGGATTGAGTACTCTGCTGCGCATTGTCTGTCTGAGTTTCTCGGTGTTCGTGTAGATTTGTGGTCGGTCCGGGTCGCTCGCGTCGCCGACGTAGGAAGCGGGTTCGTTCCCGCGCCGGTCGGCCACGGCCCGCTTGAAGCCCCCGTGGAAGGCATACCAGTCCGAGCTGTCGAACTCGTCCTGCTCGCCCGTGTCCTCGAGTTTGACCGTCGCCTCGATCCCTTCGAGTCGGGTTTCGAGCGCGTCGTGAGCCTCCTGCACCTCGCCCGATCCGTCAATGGCGTAGCCGCCCCAGGTCACGAAAACGTCGGCAAGGTCGGACTCGTCGGTCCACTCGCCCGTCGTGATGGCCTTGTTCGTCCCGGAGCCGTAGCCGCCGGGGCGGGTGGTGAACACCCGGTGGAGGGCCGGATCGCCCTCCGGACCCTCCTCACCGCCAGCTTGCTCTTCGAGGTGGTGCTTCCGAACGTAGTTCTGTTCCGGGGGCTCCTCAAGAGCCGCGACCGTCTCGACGGCCCCCTGAACGAGCCCCGCCACGCTGGGAAACGCGTCCCTGAACAGGCCCGAGATGCGGGTCGTGACGTCGATCCGGGGGCGATCGAGCTCGGTGAGCGGGATCGGTTCGACGGATTCAACCTGGCCCGCATCGGTCCAGATCGGCTCGACCCCGAGCAGCGCGAGAATCTACAGCGTGAACTGGGCTACTTCGACGACCACAA
>CAZJZA010000171.1:0-4128 GCA_964550355.1 uncultured Halobacteriales archaeon | reverse complement strand
GAGCCGGGGCGGACCACCGATCGATTTTGGCCCCGATAAACGGGCGGTTCGATCCGTTCGAGGTCTGGCGACACACGTTTCGAAGCTCGACCAATTGCGCGGGGCCCGCGAGACACTCGTTTTGATGAGCGGGGACACCTTCCACGGCACCGCGGAAACGACGTTTACGAAGGGATCGATCATGCTCGAACCGATAAACGAGCATGTAAAGCCGGACGTGTACGTCCCCGGGAACTGGGATTTCGGTCACGAAGGGGTTCGTGACGGGTCTGCGCTCGAACTGTTCGATGCAGTCGACGCCCCAACCCTCGCGACAAACCTGTCGAATTCGGATGGAACACAGTTGTACGATGGGTATACCCTGTTCGAGCGAAGTGGGCGAACAATCGGCGTTATCGGGATGACAAATCCCTACATCGACCGGATGGCACCAGCCTTTCACGAAGGGAAGTACCAGTTCGGAAAGTCTCCCGTCTTGCTCGATCGGACGGCTACAGCCGCTCGTGAAGCGGGAGCCGATATCATCATCGCCGTCACAGAAATCGGCCTGCCCTGGATGGTCCAGGCCGCAAAGGACTTCGACAGCGTCGATATCGCCCTCAGTGCACACACCCACGAGTACACGTACGAACCCATCCTGATCGATCGGACCGATACGATGGTGATCGAGTCCGGCATGGGCGAGGCGCTCGGGCGGGTGGACGTTCGATTCGACGAGTCGGGGCCAGCGTTCAGACACGTCCTGTACACCTTCATCGACGACCTCGCGTATACACCCGTCCCGGACGAGAAAACCGCCGAAACAATTGACCGACTCCGGGCACCGTTTTTCGAGGAGAACCCGTCCTTCAAACGGGGGCCAGCCACCCTCACGCAGCCGCTTTCGACGGTCGTCGGTGAGACAAAATTCGATCTCGCCCGCCAATCGTTTCTCGAAAGTGCCTGGAATACGCTCTTCAACGACGCACTCCGCTCGACCTTCGATGCAGACCTCGCGGTCTCACACGGCAATCGCTATGGGCAGGCGATTCCGGCCGGCGAAATCACGCTCGGGGACGTGTACACGTTCTATCCGATGACAGCACCGATTGTGGCGGGGGACGCCTGGGGCCAACAGCTCATCGCCCACGTGGAAAACTACCTCATCGACAACTTCACCTCGCACGTCTACGACCAGGAGGACGGTCGCGTGCGAGCCTTTTCCTCGAACGTCGAACTCGTGATCGACCCGACGGCAAAGCGCGGGCGTCGTCTGGTCTCCATGCGAATCGACGGCGAAGAAATCGATCCTGAAGCGACCTATCGCGTCGCGTCGTTCCGTCGCCCGGGCGCTCCGGAACGGGATCTTGGCGGGTGTGGGTTCCCATTCAGAAACGTCGAAACGAGAGAGACGATTCCGGCCACAGTACTTCGCAAATACCTCGAAACTCACTCGCCAGTCGAGTACGAAGTAATGGACCTCGTCCAGACGGCCAATACGGGTGGCCCGGTTCAAAATACGCCCGCAGAGGGACCGTATCCGTTCATCCAGCCCGGCGTCGATTATGCCGACGGGAGTGAATACGTCGAAACCGCAATGATTCCACAGAAATTCGAGCATCCGGAACCGAGCCAAGAGGACGATCGAATTGAGGACTGAGTTAGTGATTTCCCTGATTCGCTGAGATGAAACCGTGTGATCGGCCCTGTAAAAAGCCGTGAGAATAGTTTGCTAACCATTCAACCGACCATGACGACCGGTCGATCCGCTTCCTGGGTGACATCCGTGGCCGTGCTTCCGATCAGGACCTTCGCGACTCCAGATCGTTTGCGGCCCGCGATGACGATCTGATCGGCGTTCTCTTCGGTGGCTGTCTCGAGGATCCGTCCCGAAATTGGCTCCCCGGTGGCCAGCTTTCGGTCGACGCTGATACCAACACCCTCGATCCGATTGGCCGCCTTGACCGCGCCCTCGTTACCAGCGAATCCTTCCTCATCGGAGATTGACGCGTCCTCCCTGGCCAACACGTAGAGGATCGTTACCTCGAGGTCCTCGGGCTCTGCCGGAAAGTCGAGAACGTAGTCGGCCTGGGCCTCCGTTCGGTCCTCGTCCAAATCGACTGGCATGAGTATTCGGTACATCACATTAGTATGTATGCGTGCGAGCCCGATAATCGTATAACCATCAATAGAAGGATCCGTATAACCACCAATACAAGGATTCGTATAACCGCCAGTTCAAAATGCGGGATTTTCTAATGAAAAAGCTCCAATACCGGCCCGATCGACCAAAACGATGTTCGACCTGTTTCGAAACCACCTTTACCGAAGACTTCCACTTCCTGGCACGGGCGATGGAGTCCGCCTGATCCAACTGCCGATTCGCGGCTGATGACTCCTTCTCATGAGCCATGCAATGGACAGTATCACAAGCGGTTCGCGCCATCGAGACAGTCTCCCTGATCGGAATCGGCGGATTTGCAGGGTCGAATCTCCGATACGCCATCGGACAGTTCGGGCCGAACTTACTCTCGACGATTGTTATTAATACGGTCGGGAGTTTTTTGCTCGGATTGGTCATCTACGAAGCCCTTCGAACCGACACACTGTCGGCCGAAACCAGGCTCATGGTCTCGACGGGGTTTCTCTCCTCTTTTAGCACCTATAGTACGTTCGCCCTCCAGTCGGCTCTCTCCCAACCCTTCTGGCTGGCCCTCAACGTTCTCGGGACCTATGGACTCGGATTTGCCGGAGTCATTGCCGGCCGGGCCGTTGCTAACAGGTTCGAAAATCGGTGGAAACAATGATTTCGCTCGAACCGGCCCACCTGATCGGAACCGGTGGCGCAATCGGGGCACTCCTTCGCCAGTACGTAAGTTCCCGGGTCGATGGGAGCGGGCTTCCACTGGGAACTGTCACGGTCAACGTGCTTGGCACCTTTCTCCTCGGATTCGTGACCTTCCTCGGCGTCGGAAACGAGGTCGTCCTCTTTCTCGGTACTGGTGTGGCCGGGTCGTTCACCACCTTTTCTTCGTTTTCGGTCGAAACAGTAAGACTTTGGGAGACTGGTGATCGCACCCGTGCCGTCGGCAACGCCATCGGCACGTTTTTCGGCGCGATTCTCGCTCTAGGCGGGGCGTGGGTGCTCGCCCGGCTAGTCGGCATTCTCTTGGGAAACTGAGGGTTGGATCGACACCCCCTCAGCGCGGATTTCGAGAAAAGAAGAGGCACGTTTCGGGTGGTCCCCGAACGGTTAATTGGACGGCCCGAGTAGAGTGGCATGGTGAACCAATACATGGTAGACCACGAGGCCATAATCGACCGGTATTACGAGGAGATGTTCACCGACGGGGATACAGAAGTCGCTGAGGAAATCCTCGCCGAGGACATCAAATATCACGGGCCGCGCAGCGTAACTCCCGGAGCGCTGAACAACATCGGACAGGTCAAAGCCTTCGTCGAGCGCTACCACGCTGCGTTTCCAGATATCGAATGCGAAGTCGAGACCATCTTCGGAAACGAAGACGAGTATGCCGTCAGGTGGAGGTCAAACGGGACTCATACGGAGAAACTCTTCGGGATCGAGGGGAAAGGCGAGGAGTTCTCCGGCACGGGGCTGAACATGTTCCAGTTCGAGGATGGAGAGATCGCCGAGGTCTGGTCGTACTGGGACACGTTGGGGATGGTCCGGGAATTGGGGCTCGTCTCGCCGGTCGGGCTCGGGCCAAAAGACTGAGAACGGTCTACCCAAACGATTTTCCGAACTGAAAATCGTTCTTCGACTCTTCAGCACTGTTTTGGACACCCCCAACCGACGTCACTGTATGTACGATCTGTCCCATCCCTTCGTCGACGGCTTGCAAACCTATCCGGAGGATCTCGAAGTTCGCGTGTCCCCGGCCGCGGTGCATGACGTCGAGGGCTACCGATCGACACGGATCGAGACCGGGAGTCACGCCGGCACCCACGTCGACGCTCCCGCGCATATCCTCCCGGAGGGAAAAACGCTCGCGGAGTTTTCTGTCGACCAGTTCGTCTTCGACACGATCACCGTTGACTGTCACGATCTGGACGCCCGTGAACCGATTCCGGCCGAACGGGTTCCAACTGATGAGACGGCCGACTGCGTGCTATTTCACACGGGTTGGG
>CAZJZA010000170.1:0-4135 GCA_964550355.1 uncultured Halobacteriales archaeon | reverse complement strand
GGCCGAAGAATATGGCTTTGACGCCCGGCGAGAGACCCGGGGCCAGGATGGACAGGGGGATGGCCGCGATGGCCGCCGCCGACGCGGGAATGATCATGACGCTGAGCGGGAGACCGGACTGCTCGACGGCCTCCGAACCCGTGAACCCGGCGGGGAATTTGTGGGCGACGACGCCGTAGCCGAATAGCGGCGTCAGGGCGGGGAGCGCGCCGTACGCGACGCCCATGATGCTACCGGCCGCCAGCGCGTGTAGTGTGAGTTCGCCCGTCGCGGCGTTAATCGGCAGTTCGTAGTGTGTCACGAGGTGGCCGAGTTCGTGGGCGGCGTAGCCAATGAGGTAACCAAAGGCGATAGCGAAGCCGCCGTACTCGGGGTGCTCGAGGATGGCCTGTGGGGCGATGAGGGCGGCGGCGCTGGCGAGCATCGCGCCGCTGGCGAGTCCGTAGGCCAACACCTGCCGGCCGGGAGTGGCGAAATCGCTCAGGTAGCTGACCAGAACGCCCAGCATCATCGCGACTGCCGCGAACACGACGATACCGATGAGTTTGGTCCGGCCGACAGAGAGACCTAGGGCCACCACTGCGACCAGCGCGACCAGCGCGAGGACACTGAGCCCCTGTGCGATGCGGTTTCGGGTCGGGCTGGAAGCACGTGCCGTCTCGTTCACCAACGACGCACCTCCGGTGGAGTTGTTCGTTCCATCTCTGTTTAATAAATTAGTCTCGGAGATTAATAACTCCTGCGCTAATCGGTCGTCGCCGACCGAACCGCAGGGCCATCGAAATACCCAAATCACAGAGTGGGTCGCGTACGCACTAACGAAGTCCCAAAACCGTGGTACACCGGTAGTGAGGTATCTGAAGCGTGACTCCGATGGAATTTAACAAATAAAATCATGTTGAGTATCGAGGCGAATTGTGAACCGCCTCGGGGTCAAGTGGTCCGAGAATCTTCGATTCTCGTCACTGAGCGAAGCCGAAGGCTTCGGGAGGTCTGCGAACGCGTTGCGTTCGCCCGATCACGGAAATCTCCGATTTCCGAACGACCCCGAGGCGCTCGGCCTGCTCCGCCTGTAGAAAACCGGTCTCTTGTGAAGTGATAGTAATCCTTTGAATCGGTTTCTCGAATTGATATTGAGCCGTACTGGCCGAATGTGTCAAACCAGTCTAGTACAAGACTGAGAAGCAAGGTAAGCTATTTTACAGGCAAAATACGGTATTAGTTCTCATTCTTCCGGTTCCGGTAGAAGCGATACGCCGCCCCGGCTCCAATCCCGGTGAGGCCAGCGCCCAGCCCCAGCCCGGGTGCCTCTCCCGTCGTGGTCGCCGTCGGCACTGATGTTGGGGCTTCCAGATCATCGATGGCTGGCGGTTCGACACCGAGGAACCACGATCGAGCGAATTTGTTGGTCTTCATGAACGCTAGCAGGAGTTCGCCGACCTTTTCCGCGCCCTGTTCGCTCGGGTGGGCGAGATCCCGCTCGTCGTAATCCTCTGGCGACCACGTCAGGCCATCACTCCGGGGCGTTTCACCGTTAGCCCACAAATATGGGCCCCAGAGCAGCAATGGAGCCCCACCGTCTTCCTGTTCAGGATCGTAATTCAACGTGGAATCCCCGTCGATCTGGGCACGAATGAGGGATCTCGCCGCGAGATTCATCGCGTAGGCCATCGGCTCGCCGAAGCCAGTTTTCGCATACCCCAGGTACGGGAAGCCGGATAGGTAGACGATCTCCAGGTTCGGGAAAGTAGCCTTCAGTTTGGGCAGCATCTTTCGGACGTACGCGTGAATGTCCTCGGCGTAGCCCACAGCATCAATCGGCTCGCTCATGTCGTGGTAATAGTGTGGCGTGTACCATGCCACCTGTATCTGCTCCCGGGGGAATGCCGCCTGTTCGAGTTTGTGGCTGAGCAACGACGCTGGATAGTCGCAGAGAGACCACGACCGAGAATCGGCCGAAAAATTCCCCTCGGCACCGTTATACAGCCGGACGTGTGAGGCCATCTCCGAGTCCTGGCGGGCGATCGCAAAAAACGAACTCGAGTAATCCCACGTATTCGAAGGTCCCAACGTGAGGAAGCCGATCCGTCCGTATTGGTCCGGGTTTCCCTCCTCGTCACGGGGTTGAATCTCGTTCAGGGCAGCAACCGCGGCCTCCTGATGGGCCAGTGGCGGGACGTTCTGGTACTTTCCGTAGAGTCCCCCCTCTTTGCCCTGAAAAGTCTCGCCGGGATCCATGTCGGTCAGGGGGACTGCACCCTGTGGGAGTTCTCCCGGTTCACCCCAGCTCTCCATGAGTACCTCGAACGGGATGGAGACCGAGACCTCGGTGATTCGTGATCCATCGCTCGTCTCAGCAAATTTCACGTCCACCTGTCCGTCTAACGCCCCCATGGGTACCGTATGGAGGGTTGCCGGCCCTCGGAAGTGAACGGGCTCGGAACTTACCGCTGAGAGTTCTTCGAGCTCGATTTCGAGACTCGCCCCTCTCTCGTAAGCCAACTGGTCAAATGAGAGTACCAAATCCAATCCCCGTGGGGTATCACCCACCGGGATGAGTGAGTTTTTGGGGTTCGCTCCATAGAGGGCCCGAAGCGTGTCGATATCGCCCTCGTTGAATGCGGTCTGCCATTGGCTGATGAGTTCCTTCGCGCTTTCGGTCTCTCCACTCACTACGAGGGAGTTGAGAGAGAGCACGTTTGCGGCCAGTATTCCGGTTGCCCCTAATTTGAGAACTGTCCGCCGCTGTAGCGACGGTTGGTGATCAGTCAGATCTGGATTGTCACCTTCCGAAGCATTGTTCGACCTATCTCCGTTTTCCGACGAGAGGACTTTCTCGTGAGAAATGCGTTCGCCTCCATCCCATCCATCGGATCTCATAATTACCAATCGAAATAGAATGTGCTTAGAGACCATTCTCCATTCTCAGGTTCCGAGAATAATTCTGAAGTAGCTCGGTAGGCGTGCCAACCAGCGAGGCGTGATTTTTGCGGTAAGAAATACAAGTTGGTATTCGACAGACAAGGGGCAGTATAACTCACGGCAAATATACACGTAAACCACTTTTTCACTTTCACTGTGCTCGGGTAGGTTATTTGAACTTACACGATAAATTTCATTTTATAGGGGTCAACCACCCCTCGAAACCCATGTTAGCCCTTCAAAACGATTTCATAGACCTGTTTGGAACACAGGTTCAGCCAATCAACCCTGTCCACCGGACAATCCAACGATGAATTGGATTGCCACCTGCACCGACTGTCGTTGGACTTTCGAGGGGGACGACCAAGTCGAGGCAGCTGATGCCCTGGAACGTCATTCCCGGAAAGAACGGCACCACGTTGAGATCAAACGCCAGAAAGTGGCATAACCCGAGCGGTCGATCTCCAGTTTCTATTTTGGACCCACACCTATCGACCCATGGTTTAGAAAGCCCCCTCTCTTCGACCGACCAAAAAGCCATGTGGGTGCGGCGTCTCTTTCTTTTCATGTCAGCTCCGCCCTCCAATTCGCCCGAGCGGTCCGTAAAGCCCACCCAACTCGCAGCGAGTGCGGGCCTCGGCGTCATCGCTGCCGTGCTTGGATACCTGCTCTCTTTTCTCCTCGTGGCTGGCGAAGCCCGCGAAACGGCACTCGCGGCGGTCCCGGATTGGAAGATCGGCGCCTGGTACTTTTACAATGGGCACCTGGTTGACGTGGAAGCGACAGGCTCGATCGGAGATTTCGGTGGTACCGAAACCATCGACTTCATCGCCCAGTCGACCGCGGCGAGCGCTGGTGCCCTGTATTTCGTCCCACCACTCGTGTTGCTCGGCGTTGGGGGCCTCCTGGCTGTCCGTCTGGATGCGGGGGACGTGGGTGAGGCCGTTCTCGCTGGCGCACCGGTCGCGATTGGCTACGTCGTGGTCATGGCCGCCGGGGTGTTGGTGACCGAAGCAAGTACCGAAGCGACGTTCCTCGGGGTCGATGTGAGTGGATCGATCGCCCCGGCACTGCTCCCGGCAATCCTGTTGGCCGGCCTGGTGTATCCGATCGTATTCGCTACGTTTGGGGCAATCCTGGTCGTGTTAATTCGTACGGACTAGTGCTATGTCCACACTAAAGTGTAGGGTATAGTTGTTGGAGTTTGTGTCGT
>CAZJZA010000169.1:0-4168 GCA_964550355.1 uncultured Halobacteriales archaeon | reverse complement strand
TGGAAGAGGTCGCGGGCAAGCGCGTCCATGGCGTGATCTCGCCTCCGTGTTCGCTTGCGGTACAGGCGTCGAATCCGTCGACTGCTGTACCGCCCCTCGCGGAGCTTCGACTGTAGCCGAGCGATTTCTCGCGTCGTTTCGCGGAACCGCTCGAAGAGATCGCGGCCCTCGTACAGATACTGCTGGCCGGTCGTGGTCGTACAGGCGACGATGTTGTTCGCACCGATATCCAGAGCGGCGGTTTCGTCCGCCAGTGGTGAATCCTGTCGAGAATCGTCTACCGTGACAGGCTGAAAGGCCCTGAATTGGTCCGAAGCCTCGTCGTAGTACAGTTCCAACCGCCCTGGTTTGCCGTCCCACTTCGGAACGCCCGCAACTTCGAGGCGGAGGCGCTCGGTGTGCCCGAGGCCGTACTTGTCTTTGAGGTCTTTCCCGACCGGAATTTCGAGACGGGAACGGTTGCCCGTTTCCAGCGTGTACTGGTCGTTGCGAATGTACGTCCGCAACTCTCGACCGTCGTCCTCGTTGCCCCAGTAACCCGGTGGGGAACATCGTTCCCCCTTCTCTTTGAGCGAGAAGAACGATTTCCACGCACTCTTGCTCTTGCGAATGAGCTGCTGGGCAGTGGCGCTTCCTAGGACCCCGACGTATTGTTTGCGGTAGTCGGCGGTGTCCCAGATGCTGTTGCCGTCGAAGTACTGTTGGCGGCGTTCGTAGGTGAGTTCGTTCCAGAGACTGGCTGAGGAGTCCAACACTTCGTGGAACAGTCGCTCGTCCTGCTCGGTGGAGGGGCGGACTGTGAAGGTGTTGGTTCGCCTCATCCCCATATTTTATGAGGACCGGTACATCCATAAGTCTATGGTTTTTCTATGATTCTATGGTGACGAACATCCACATCGAAGTGCCGGACGAACAGTATGAACGCCTGAAGCAGGTGAAGGACGAGAACGGGCTGACGTGGCGGGGGATGCTCATCCACGCCGCCGACGACTTGGAGACCCCTGCCGAGCAATAGTTGGTAGTTAGCCGTTCGAACCTATCGCTTGGACCCCGCCCTGAAGGGCGAGGCTTCCGCTTGCTATCAGTCATGACAGTACAGAAATCAAAAAGTTACGATTTCGGCCGTCTGAGACTGTCAACGTACTTTTCCAGAGCGGTATGGACCTCCCCGGTTTCTAGATCGAGCAACTCGTAACCGCTCCAGTCTCGATTTGGTCTGGTCGTCCGTTTTACTCAGCAATCGGACTTTTTCTCGGTGGATCTTCGTTAGGCCGACCCGTTAGTTCTTTCCCCCATGGAACTACCATTGACTCCATGGACACTGTCGTCTTGGCCGCCGGCGAGGGAACGCGGATGCGGCCGCTCACCGTCGATCGGCCAAAACCTATGCTTCCGGTCGCCGATCGCCCCCTCCTCGAACACACCATCGAAGCCGCGAGAGCTGCCGGTGCCGACCGCATTATTCTCGTCGTCGGTTACGAGAAAGCGACCATCCACGAGCACTTCGGCTCGGAGTGGGATGGTCTCGAAATCGAGTACGTCGAGCAGGCGTCTCGCGAGGGGACCGCGGACGCACTTCGAGCGGCCGCTTCGGTACTGGATGGCGAGAAGTTCGCCGTGCTCAATGGGGATGGCCTCTACGATCCCCAATCGCTTCGGAGCGTCTTCGAGGCCGGCCCGGCAGTCGGCGCGATGCGAGTCGAAGACCCGTCCCAGTACGGCGTTCTCGAACTCTCCGAGGACGGCTCTCATGTCACCGGCGTCAACGAGAAACCCGCAGACCCGCCGTCGGATTTGGTAAACACGGGGGCGTACGTGTTCCCTGGTGCGGCAATCGACTGGCTCGACGTCGAAGAAAGTGAGCGGGGCGAGCGCGAACTCACGGACGTACTCGAACGGGCCTGCGATGAATCGACGGTCACGCCCATCGAAATGAATCGCTGGCTCGACGTCGGCCGGCCCTGGGACCTTCTCGAAGCGAACGAATGGTTGATCGGCGAGCGATCGAGAGCGATCGCGGGAAACGTCCACCCCGGGGCTGATATCCAGGGCGCTGTCGTCGTCGAACCCGGCGCAACCGTTCGATCCGGGGTCATCATCGAAGGCCCCACGATCATTCGTGAAGGTGCCATCGTCGGGCCGAACGCCTACCTCCGGGGGACCACACTCGTCGACCGGGAGGTACAGATCGGGCACTCCGTCGAAGTGAAAAACAGCGTCGTCATGTCCGGCACCAGTATCTCCCATCTCTCCTATGTCGGTGACAGCGTAATTGGCCCGGACGTCAATTTTGGAGCCGGAACGGTCGTCGCCAACCTCAGACACGACGGAAAAACGGTGCTGAGTACGGTCAAAGGCAAGACGGTGGACACGGGCCGTCGGAAATTCGGCTGCATCTGCGGCCCTGGCGCAAAAACCGGGATCAACACGAGTCTCAACGTCGGCGTCACCCTGGGTGCGGGAGAGACCACACAGCCAGGGGCGGTCGTGGAACGGGACTGATCGGACCCGTCGGAAGGATACGTTTTTGGCACCAGCCCTGTGATTCGATGGTAATGGAGGAGGACGGGGAAGTCTGTGTGCTGATCCCGACGCTCAACGAAGCCGAGACGATCGGCGACGTTATCGAGGGACTCCGCGAGGAGGGACTTGACACTATTTTGGTCATCGACGGCGATTCCGAAGATGATACGGTCGAAATCGCCGAGGAGGCGGGGGCGACGACGAGGGTTCAATCGGGAACGGGGAAGGGACAGGCAGTTCGAGAAGCCCTCGATTACATCGATAGCAAGTACGTCCTCATGCTCGACGGGGATGGAACCTACGACCCGTCACAGGCCGAGCGACTGTTGGAGCCCTTACGGGCAGGCACGGCAGATCACGTCGTCGGCGACCGCTTTGCCGACATGGAAAAAGGGGCGATGACCCGGCTCAACACGTTCGGGAACAAAGTCTTCAACGGGGTCTTTCGCCGCGTCCACGGAGAAGACCACGGCGATATTCTCAGTGGCTATCGGGCCTTCACGCGGGAGTCCTTCGACAGGATGCACCTGACTGCAGAAGGATTCGGCATCGAAACCGAGATCGCTGTCGAGTGTACGAAAAGGGGCCTCGATGTCGCTGTCGTCCCAATCACCTATCGAGCCCGTCCAGCAGAATCCGACCCGAATCTCAGCCCAATCGCAGATGGGGGGCGAATTCTCCTCACGCTTTATAGCCTGGCAAAGACGACGAATCCACTCTTTTACTTTGGGAGCGTGGGGGCGGTGATTTTCGGTGGTGGCCTCGCTCTTGGTGGATATGTCGGGATCGAGTATTTCACCCTGGGAATCTCCCACGAGGTCCTCGCCGTCGTTGCGACGCTCGCACTCCTACTTGGCGGCCAGTTAATCCTCTTTGGCTTCCTCGCGGACATGCTGGCGAGTCTGCACCGAGAACGGCTCCGACGACTGGACCAGATCGACGACCGGATTGAGGACCTAGAGTAGGGATTTCAACCCGCTCAACCAGGCCTGCGGAAGTCGTCTTCGAGCCCCGTCAAGTGATCTGTCAAGGGCACGGGTCGCATTCTCTTGGATGCCCGGCCCGTGGCCGACGAAGATCCGATCTGGGGCTAATCCGTGGAGCGTATCGGGTGGGAAGAACCGAACAATCGGGTGGACGCCGATGCGCTCCGGGCCGACGGTAAAGTAAGAAGCGTTTCCCAGAACGTCAGCCGTGATGAGGGTTTCTCCATCGAACAGTGCCGCTTCTCCCCAACCTGGCCAATTGAGCGTCTGGATAACGTCGACGTTTCCGCCTGGAAGCGTTCTGCCGAGGAGTTTCTCAGGCGCGTCGAATTTTCGGTCGACGTACGGTGGGTGATATATGGGGACGTCAAAACGGGAGGCAAAGGCCGCTGAATCCCGTTCGTGGCGATCGAGTAGGACAACGACGCCCTTTACCTCACCCAGGTCCGTGATCTCCTCATCGATTCCCGATGCGTCGACCGGGTCGATGATCCAGACTCCGTCGCCAAAATCGATGGCATGACTCGCACGCTGCATCGTCTCCCCTGGCTTGGCGATCCAGCCAAAGCCGCCGTCGAATCGGTCGACGATCTCGGGCTCGGCACTGGACTCCCTCTCCCTGAGTGGCATACCTGTCCTACGGTTCGAGACCTGTTAAC
>CAZJZA010000168.1:0-4180 GCA_964550355.1 uncultured Halobacteriales archaeon | reverse complement strand
GACGGCGGTCCGGTCATCGGCCCGGTCAAGGAACTCGACAACCTGTGGTCGGTCGCGGCGATCTGGATCAAGGAAGCACCCGCGCTGGCCAAGGAAGTTGCCAAGTGGATGACCGAAGGCTACGGCGCAATCGACGTGGACCTCGAGGGCGAAAACATCGCCCGCTATGAGGAATACGGTCGCGCCAAGGACTACATCGAGGCCCGCTCCAAGGAGGGCTTCCGCAAGATCTACGGCACGGTGCACCCCTCCGAGCAGTGGCAGACTGGCCGCCCGCTCCGCCAGACTGGCTTCCACGACCGGCTCGAAAAGTTCGACCCGATGTTCTTCGAGTCGGCCGGCTGGGAGCGACCCCGTTGGTTCCGTGACAACGCGGACCTCCTGCAGAAATACCAGGCGACGATAAACGAGTTCTCGCGCCCGAACGAGTGGGATCGACGCTGGTGGTCCCCGATCATCCTGGCCGAGCACCTGCACATGCGGGACAACGTCGGCCTGATCGGCGACATGGGCTTCGGTATCTACGAGCTCCAGGGTCCAGACGCTCTCGAGATGGCCGAGAAGCTCACCGTCGGGCGGATGGACGCCGACGTCGGCGACCTCATCTACACGCCGGTTCTCGACCAGGAAGCTGGCTTCCGCGCTGACCTGACCGTCGTGCGACTGGCCGAGGACCGCTTCCGGTTCATCACCGGTGGCGGTGACGCCGGCCACGACAAGCAGTGGATCCGCCAGCACATTGAAGACGACATGGACGTCGAGCTCGTCAGTAAGAGCTCCGCCCTCGGCACGATGGGTGTCTGGGGTCCCAACGCCCGGAAGGTCATGCAGGATATCACCGAGGAGGACATGGGAGACGACGCCTTCCCGGCCTATACGGCCCAGGAAGTCCACATCGGCGACGTCGAGGCCTTCGCGATGCGCCTCTCCTACGTCGGCGAACTCGGCTGGGAGATCTACGCGCCGATGGAGCAGACCGGTCGCCTCTGGGACACTATCTACGAGGCAGGGCAGGAGTACGACCTCCGCCCCGTCGGGACGGGTGTCTACGGTGCGACCGGTCGCATGGAGAAGGGTTACCGTCTGCTCGGTGCCGAACTCGAACACGACTACAACCCGGTCGAGGCCGGTCTCGACTTCCACGGCGTCAAAGACGCCGACTTCATCGGCAAGGACGCCTACGTGGACGCTGTCGAGAGCGAGCCCGCAGCCAAACTTTGCATGTTGACCGTCGACGACCACGCCCCGAACGGTGGCGAAGAGCGCTACCCGCTCGGTGGCGAGCCGGTCAAAGACATGGACGGCGAAGTGCTCATCGACGACGAAGGTCGTCGCTCGTACGTCACGAGCGCCGCGACGGGCCCCTCGGTCGGCAAGCACATCCTGATGGCGTACATTCCCATGGATGTCGCCGAGGAAGGCAAGCAACTGCAGATCGAGTACTTCGGTGAGGACTACCCGGTTACCATCGAAGTCGTCGGCGGGCGACCGCTGTTCGACCCCGGCAACGAGCGGATCCTGAGCTAAGCTGACTGCGACCGGTCAGTTTTCCTGGGTCCGCCCTCGGGCGTTTCCGGGTTCGAATAACCGGTCACTTACACACGGTAATCATAAACTATGGAAACATTAGCCTGTATCAAGCGAGTCGCGGACACTGGGGCAGAGATCGTCCTGACCGAGGACAAGCAGTCAGTCGACGCCTCCGCAGTGGGATATACGATGGGCCCACACGAGGAGTGTGCCATCGAAGAGGCCGTCCAGGCCGTCGAAGAGGAGGGCGGCACGTCGACGGTGTTGAGCCTCGGCCCCGAGGACGTAGAGGACCAGATTTACGAAGGAATCGGCCGCGGTGCCGACGAGGGGATCCTCCTCGAAACAGCCGGCGAGGAATGGGGCCCCGAATCCACCGCCACCGCCATCGCCGACGCAGTCGAGGAACGGGACTTCGATCTCCTCTTCTTCGGTAACGAGTCCGGTGACAACGCGAACTACCAGGTCGGCATTCGCGTGGCTCACCAACTCGGCCTCCCGGCCGTCACCGGCATCAAGGACTTCGAAGTCGACGGGGACACGGCAATCGCCAAGCGCGACGTCCCCGGCGGCTCGGAAGTCTTCGAAGTCGACATGCCCGCGGTCATCACCGTCAAAGAAGGCCTGAACACGCCGCGCTACCCGTCCATGCGGAGCCGGATGCAGGCCAAAAAACAGGAAATCGAGACCATCGATCCGACCGAAACCGAGGATCGCCTGCAGATGCAGGAACTCGAGACCCCCGAGACAGCAGAAGACGAAGCCGAAGTCCTCGGCGAAGGGCCCGAGGCCGTGGACAATGCTGTCGAGGTCCTCGAAGAACTGGAGGTGCTCTAAGATGGTGCTGACACTCATCGAGCACGCTGACGGCGAAATCGCCGAGACCTCCCTCGAAATGCTCACACTCGCCCGCGACCTGGCCGACCAGGTCGAGGAGGACCTGACCGCCGCGATGTTCGGCGGCGAGGATCTCGCGCCTGGCCTGGGCGAATACGGCGTCGAGACGGCCTACGTCTGTACGGGCGAACTGGCCGAAACCTACGCCCCCGAGGCACGTGCGGACGCCCTCGGCGAGTTACTCGACGACCTCGACCCGTCCGCCGTCGTGGGCGGCGGCACTGACACCGTAAACGAAGTGCTGGCCCACCTCAGCGCCAAGCGCGACCTCGCGATGTCCGCCAACACGATGGAGATCGAGACCGACGGCGAGACCTGCGAGATCACGCGCCACCGGTGGGGTGGCAGTCTCCTCGAGCACGCCACGATGGAAGGCGACACGAAAGTCTTCTCGACGCCGGATCACGAACTGCCGATCGAGGCAGTCGGCGACGGCGAAGCGAGCGTCGAAACGGTCACGCCGGACGTGGACGACGAGTCGTTCGAAGTAAGAGTCGAGCGGATCGAGGAATCCGATATCGAAGGCGTCCCGCTTCCGGAGGCCCGTATCGTGGTCGGCGGTGGCCGCGGCGTCGGCAGCCCGGAGGACTTCGACCAGCTGGAGGAGCTGGCCGACCTCTTCGAGGGCTCGACCGTGGGCGCGACCCGGATTGCCGTCGACGAAGGGTGGCGTCCCCACGACGACCAGATTGGGCAGACCGGGCAGAAGATCTCGGCTGACCTGTACATTGCCGCTGGCATCAGCGGTGCCGTCCAGCACTGGGTCGGTGCGAAAGGCGCGGAGAACGTCCTCGCCATCAACACGGACCCCGAGGCGGCCATCATGTACAAGGGCGATTACGCGATCGTGGGCGACCTCCACGAAGTGGTGCCCGAACTGGTCGACGCCATCAAAGCCGCGAAAGAATAGCGACAGTACCTCGGGATTTTCCGGTTTTTCTTTCGGTTCGTTTTCGACACGCTCGATCGGTGGCGAGGCCGCCGTTCTGGAATCTCAAAGAGCGATCGCTGGGCAGATCAGTCCGCAAAACCGCCGAAATCCGCGAAAACCGCCTTACGGAAGTTCGACTTCGATGTCGTTCTGCAGGCCGGCGGCCTTGACTGTGTTGTAAAGCAGCATCGTGATCGTCATCGGACCCACCCCACCCGGGACCGGGCTGATGGCGTCCACGACGTCTTTCGCGGAATCGAAGTCGACGTCGCCGACCAGTTCGTCGTCGACGCGGTTTGTGCCGACGTCGATGACCGTCTGGCCCGCAGAGAGCATCGAGCCATCGATCATCTCCGGGACGCCCGCAGCGGCAATCACAATGTCCGCGTTGCGGGTCTTCTCCGCTAAGTCCTCCGTGCGGGAGTGACAGACCGTGACCGTGGCGTTGCCGGTATCGGTCTTCTGCATGAGCATGTTCGCGACCGGCTTGCCAACGATGTTCGAGCGGCCGACGACGGTGACATCTTTGCCCTCGGTGTCGACGCCCGCGTCCTCGACCATCTTGAGGACGCCGTGGGGGGTGCAGGGCTTGAAGCGGGCATTGCCAGTTACCATCAGGCCGACGTTCGTGGGGTGGAACCCGTCGACGTCCTTCATTGGGTCGATCTGCTGGAGGACCCGATCGTCGTCGACGTGATCCGGAAGCGGAAGCTGGACGAGAATGCCGTGGACCTCGGGGTCGGCGTTGAGGTCATCGAGCGTGTCGTAGAGTTCCTCGGCCGGGGCGTCGGGATCGATTTCGACGTGGAAACTCTCCATCCC
>CAZJZA010000167.1:0-4197 GCA_964550355.1 uncultured Halobacteriales archaeon | reverse complement strand
GATCGGTTCGTCGAGTGAACCGGGCCGGCACTAACCGATGGCGGGCCGATAATCGGTTCGTCGAGTGGTGGGCCCCGTCGAATGGAGTTGGGTGAGTCTTCCTGGAGACACGGGTTTTTGGTTCCGGATATCCTGTGTCCACAACATGGGAGATGCCGAGTCAGTGAGAGGGTCCGGATTTATCGAGGGGACGCGGGTCGATGAGGCCCGCGAGATCCTCCGAGCGGAAACGAGAGTTTCGACGGGGACCGAAACTGTGCCCCTCGAAGCGGCGGACGGTCGTGTCCTCGCCGAAACAGCAACATCACCGACGAACGTCCCGGACTTCCCCCGGGCGGCGATGGACGGCTACGCGGTCAGAGCCGAGGACACCTTCGGGGCGGCAGACCGGTCGCCGGCGGTCCTCGCGGTCCACGAGGACGAACCGGGTCCCGAGCAGGCGACCTGGGTCCATACTGGGAGCCCGGTCCCCGAGCCCGCGGACGCGGTCGTCAAAACAGAATATGCGACGGAAATCGGCGAAACGGTCGAAATCACTGAGGCTGTTGCTGTGGGACAGAACGTGAGCGACGTGGGCGAAGATCTCGAAGCGGGACAGCACCTCTTCGATCCCGGCCACCGTCTTCGCCCTTCGGACCTCGCCCTGCTCCGTTCGGTGGAAATTGAAACGGTGACCGTGCGGGAATCGCCGACGGTCGCCGTCATTCCGACCGGCGAAGAACTCGTGGAACGGGATCCCGACCCCGGCGAAGCCATCGAAACGAACGGGATCATGGTCGCCTCGCTCATCGAGCGCTGGGGTGGGCAGGCCACACATCGGGATGTCGTCACCGACGACCGTGAGGCACTCACACAGGCCATCGAGTCTGATCTGGATGCGGACATCATCGTCACGACTGGGGGTTCCTCAATCGGCAAACGGGACTTACTGCCCGCTGTCGTCGAGGAAATGGGTGAATTGCTGGCTCACGGCGTTGCACTCAAACCGGGACACCCGGTAGCCCTGGGTCAAGTTCAGGGAACACCAGTCCTCATGCTTCCGGGCTATCCGGTCGCTTGTATCGTCAACGCCTGGCAGTTTGTTCGACCGGCGGTCAACTGGACGGCCGGGACCACACCGGACGAGCCGGCGCGGGTGCAGGCACAATTAGACCGGAAAATCCGGAGTGAACCGGGGATACGGAGTTGTGTTCGTGTCACCACCGAAGAAACCGATGACGGGGTGCTCGCTGCGCCAGTTCACGAGAGCGGCGCAAGCATTCTTTCGAGTGTCTCACTGGCGGACGGCTGGGTACAGGTTTCAGAATCCGTCGAGGGCTACGACGCGGGTGAAACGGTGACGGTCGAATTCTGGGAGGCGATGGGATGACCGAGCGCAAGCAGTTCCGCGACCTGGCCGAACCCGCCGAGTTGCACGCCGCAATCGCCTCGCTTTCGCTCTCTTCGGGCACGGAGTCGGTCGATTTGCTGGAGGCCGACGGGAAAGTCGTCGCCGAACGCATCGACGCCGGAATCGACGTCCCAGGCTTCGACCGATCGACGATGGATGGCTATGCAGTTCGGGCCCGGGACACGTTCGAGGCCTCAGAAGGCGATCCATACGAGGCACGCCTCCTCGGTGTCGTCGAGGCGGGGGAAAAATCGGACGTTTCGGTCGAGTCGGGAGGGGTCATCAGCGTGGCGACCGGCGCTCTTCTTCCGCCCCGGGCCGACGCGGTCGTCCCGGTCGAACGGACGAGCCGCTTCGAGGACGATGATGAGACCCGGATCTCTATCCGGACGGCCGTCGCTCCCGGTGACAGCATCATGCACAGTGGTGACGACGTGGCCGCTGGTGAGCGGGCGGTTGGACCGGGAACCGTGTTGACGACACGCGATATCGGATTGCTGGCAGCCCTCGGCGTCGAGTCCGTTCCCGTGTACGGGAAACCAACGGTTGGGATCGTCTCGACGGGAGACGAACTCGTTCGCCCCGGGGAAGCCCGCGACGACGAACGGGGGCAGATCTACGATCTGAACACCTACGCCATCGCTGCTGCTGTCCGAGCTGCGGGCGGAAGCCCGGAGGTCGTCCCCCATATCGCCGACGACTACGACCGCATGCACGAGGCACTCGAGGCGGTCGGTGAGCGTTGTGACCTCGTTCTCTCCTCTGGGTCGACGAGTGCGAGCGACGCGGACGTGCTGTACCGGGTCGTCGAGGACCACGGCGAACTCGACCTCCACGGGGTCTCAGTCAAGCCGGGCCGACCCACGATCGTCGGCGAAATCGCCGAGACGGCCTACATCGGGTTGCCCGGAAATCCTGTTTCTGCACTGAGCATTTTCCGGGCCTTTGTCGCGCCGGCAATCCGGGACGCCGCCGGGAGGCCCCCCGAAACCGCGCCGACCCTCGAGGGTCGAATGGCGGCTCCGAAGC
Source organism: uncultured Halobacteriales archaeon (assembly GCA_964550355.1). Taxonomy (GTDB): domain Archaea; phylum Halobacteriota; class Halobacteria; order Halobacteriales; family Halobacteriaceae; genus Halodesulfurarchaeum. Next base: position 1,778 of record CAZJZA010000167.1, on the reverse strand, counting down.
GGTACTCGGAGGGTAGAACCTATCTCCTACCAGCCGCCGTCGTCGAAGACGAAACGGGGGAGGTTCTCGTCTATCCGGTGGATAAGGGAAGTGGGGCGATCACGAGTCTCACCGAAGCAGATGGGGTGATCGAGATGGCCCCGGAGACCGAACTTCTCGAAACGGGCCAGACTGTAACCGTCGATCTCTTTTCGGCTGACACGCGACCCCCGGCCGTGCTGGGCATCGGTGAGTCCGACCCGCTCTTGGCTCGATTGCTCGACCACCTGGATGGCCCGCGGTATCTTTCCCACGGCAGTCGCGAGGGCCGCCGCCGGTTCCGGGACGGAATTCCGGACTTCGCCTTGCTGACAGAAACCGATGCCGAAGCGGTCTCTGGAGACCGCCTCGCAACCTATACACGTGAATGGGGGCTCGTGGTCCCAGAAGGGAACCCGGCAAACGTGACCCAACTCGTGGATCTCGAGACAGTAGAAGCGTTTACCAATCTCGCTGCCGGAATGGGCCTTCGTTCGGCACTGGATAGATCCCTGGCCGATCTCGCAGCAGAACGGGACATAAGCGAAACGGAACTCCAAGGGGCAATCGATGGCTACGAACGGACAGTCAACGGCATTCGCAGCCCGGCCCAGCGAGTCGCGACCGGAGCCGCCGACGTCGGGGTCGGACTCCGATTTGGGGCCGAATCCCTCGACGTGGACTTCGTCCCGGTTGGAACCCAGGATCTCGTCGTCCTCGCATCACCGGATCGACGCGAGAAAGCGGGGGTAAAATCGCTGTCCTCGGTTCTCAATTCCCGGACGAAACCGTTGATCGATCGGCTGGCAGGGTACGAACTCGAATCCTGAGTGGGCCATTCATTTGATGATTGGCGACTTTCGTTTGCCGGTTGCCTCGTTGACCTCCATTTAATGGCGGCGATATTGCAACAAAGGGGTTAGGCGGTACGGGGTCCGTAGATCAACACGAACGTGAGTGGAGCTGAGGATCAGTTGAGCCAGTCAGAAGATGAGGATCAGTTGAGCCAGTTAGAAGATCGTCTGCCAAGAGAAATCGGCCTGGAGAAAGTCCCGACGATAGCATGGGGTGTTCTGGTGGTGGGCCTCGGAATCGGGTTAGCCACGATTCAGGTGATTCAGTGGGGGCGGGCGGATTCCACCTTTGAGGTCCTCTTCGGAATTTTCCTTCCGCTGGGCATAATTTTGGGAATCGTCATTCCCTTCGGCGCCCTTTTGCTCATACCGTCGGACTTCCATCGCACGAGTTGGGTGGGTTGTCTCCGAGAAATCGGTCCATGGGTTGCCGGTTGGATGGTTACCGGGATGGGGTGGATGGGAATTGCCGGCGTCGGATCCGTGATGTATCAATCATCTGTGGAGATTTACAGTGCTGATTCGATGTTTCTCATCGCCATTTTTGCCTCGTATGGGGTTATTCCCGGAACGATTACGGGCTATTATTACGGACGAACCGCCCAGACTGCGATGGAAGTCACCGAGCGGGAGCGGCATTTGACGGTGTTTTCCCGGGTTCTCCGGCACAATTTCCGGAACCAGATGAATGTGTTACTCGGCGAACTCGGGCTCGCCGAGCAGACTGCCTCCCCGCAAACCAAACCTCATGTCACCAGGGCCGCGACCTACGGGCGCGAACTTATGGCGACAGTCGAGAAACAACGATTCCTCGTCAAGACGGTCACCGACCCGAAGTCGCCCCGCGTTCAACAGGTGTCGACGATTATTGAAACGGCAGCCGACCGGGTTCGCAATACGTACCCC